>JAGREJ010000106.1:0-17555 GCA_020446595.1 Novosphingobium sp.
GCGTACTTTCCACGCTCTGCCCTCAACTGAAGACACGAAGACAATCGCGCCTTGCGACGCGATCAGCGCCGGTAGTGCCTCGCGCGCCGTCACGAAGCAGGTGTCGAGGTTGCCATGGATCAGCCTCCGCCACGCCTCGTCGTCGAGGTCGCCGACCGCTCCCGGCCCCATGGCACCAGGCGCCGCGATCACGCCATCAAGTTGGCCGAATTCACTGATGGCAAGTTCAACAGTGCGCGCGACATCGTCACCGTTACCGGCATCACCCGTGACGGCGAGACAACCCTGCCCGATCTCATCGGCGACGGCGCGGACGGTTTCACCTCGCCTCGCCATCACGATGGCGTTGCCCCCCTTCGCAACGACAGAGGCGGCCGTCGCCGCACCGATTCCCGTTCCGCCGCCAGTTACCAAAATTGTCTTACCGTTCAGCATGCTGCACTCCGTCTGCAAGCGCCATATCGCAATAACATTCAAACCGGTCACTCACGGATCATGGTGCCCGTTCCGCTACAGTTCGCGCGTAAATCCTGATGTCTTCGGCAACAGCACCCCGAAACCACATAGTCAGGGCACTTGGCCGGATTTCAAGGGGATCGCGATTGATGCCACAGAGATCGGCACGCTTCTAATCGATGCATGCCATCAGATGATCAGGCTCCATCACCTTAATCGGATATCATTCCAATTTGATGCAATGTCAATCCAAGGCATGTCCAAAAACACCAGCTGTTTATCGAGCCTACATACAAACCGTCATTCGTTGACTCCCAACTTTCCGGTAATTGTTCGAGTTTGAAACGTAAGCAGCGCGTTGCCCCCTCACCTGGACGTGATGGCGCCTCGTTCGCAACCTTCGGACCAGCCACGCAGCGCAAAGCGCGACATTTGTTTGCGCCCCACCATGGCCGCTCGCCAGATATGAAAAGTCGCGAAGCTGGCTGGGACGTTTGCCTGGACCGTTCCGAAGTCATTCTCGGCTCGCCCGACTGACTTTCCCTGCCACGCGTTCCCGGACCCACATGCTCAGCGGGGCTCCCGCCATGCATGGTGGACGCAAGGCCGGGAGGGCAAGGCAGAGCGCTGCCTCAGGCAGGCTCGTCTCCTCCACACACAAACTCATACCCGACACTAGTCCGCTTTAAATTGATTCAAAAGGCGTCAAAAGCAGACCTCCGGGCCTTGACACGACGTTTTAATCGAATATCGTCGAGTTAGAGCTAGGGGCGAGCTTTGTGTCTCCGCGCGCCTTGATGCGAACGCGGTGGCTCAAAGGGTCACGATTAGGGCTGATAGGCGGCCAGCCAAAAGTCGCTGTCCGCCCAAATGGGTGTGGAGCGGCGTGCAAAATTGACCCCCTTAGCGGGGTGATCGGCGTCTAAAATTGACCCCCTTCATCTCATTGTGAGAAGCGCCGCCGTTTCGGTTCCGGACGGCGGGTACAGGGATGTTGGTTGTGGAGACGATTACGAGGATCCGTCGGGAGCACCGGGACGGTAAGCCGATCAAGGCGATAGCGCGGGATTTGCGGCTGTCGCGCAACACGGTGCGCAAGGCGATCCGGGCGCCGAACGCGGATGCCAGTTACGAGCGCAAGGAACAGCATCGGCCGCAGACCGGCCCTTTCAGCACTCGCCTGGAAGAACTGCTTGAAGAGAACGAAGGGCTGCCCCGGCGTGACCGGCTTCGCATGACGCGGATCCATGATCTGCTTCAGCGCGAAGGGTTTGGCGGCTCTTATGACGCTGTGCGGCGCTATGCTGCACGCTGGAAGCGTGAGCGTCGCGTTGACGCCGGCGATATGACCAAGGCGTTCATCCCGTTGATGTACCGGCCCGGCGAGGCTTACCAGTTCGACTGGAGCCATGAGGACGTCGAGATCGCCGGCAAGCCAATGCGCGTGAAGGTCGCGCATATGCGGTTTTGCTGGTCACGGGCACCATTTGTCCGTGCCTATCCTCGCGAGACGCAAGAGATGGTGTTCGACGCACATGCCCGCGCCTTTGCCTTCTTCGGTGGGATTCCGACGCGCGGCATCTACGACAATATGAAGACGGCGGTGACGACGGTGTTCACCGGCAAGGAACGCCTGTTCAACCGGCGGTTTCTGATCATGACGGACCACTATCGCGTTGAGCCGGTGGCCTGTAGTCCTGCCGCAGGGTGGGAGAAGGGTCAGGTCGAGAACCAGGTTCAGACCAGTAGGGAGCGCCTGTTCAAGCCGCGCCTGCGCTTTGCCAGCCTCGAGGAACTGAACATCTGGCTGGAAGCCGAGTGCCGGCGCTGGGCGGAACGCAACCAGCATCCTGACCAGGAAGGCATGACGATCGCGCAGGCGCTGGAGGTGGAGCGGCCGATGCTGCAACCGCTACCGGTTCCCTTCGACGGGTTCTTCGAGAGCGAACACGTAGCCAGTTCGACGTGCCTCGTGAGCTTCGATCGCAATCGGTACTCGGTGATGGCAAAGGCGGCCCATCAGGCTGTGCAGGTGCGGGCCTATGCAACGCGCATCGTGATCCGCTGCGACGGCGCTGTCGTGGCCGAACACGAACGGGTCTTCGGCCGGAACCAGACAATCTTCGATCCATGGCACTACCTGCCCATCCTCGCCCGCAAGCCCGGTGCGTTGCGCAATGGTGCTCCCTTCCAGGACTGGGCTCTCCCACCTGCACTGGCCCAATTGCGGCGTAAGTTGGGCAAGGGCGACGATGCCGACCGGCGCTTTGTACGCGTCCTCGCCGCTGTCCCCGAAGATGGCCTGGAGGCTGTCGAGGCCGCAGTGCGCGAGGCACTCAGCGCCGGTACTATCAGCGACGAGATCATCCTCAACATCCTGTCCCGTCGCCGCGAGCCTCATGATGCCCAGGCTATGGACGTCGTCGTCAACCTGAAGCTCAAGCATCCGCCAGAGGCGAACTGCGGCCGCTACGATACCGTGCGAGACCTCGATGCAGCGGCATGAGATCATGGCCGCCCTCAAGGGGCTGGGGCTCAAGGGCATGGTGGCGGCCTTCGATGATGCCGTCACCAACGGCATCCGCCGAGACAGAACGGTCATGGAGATGTTGGGCGACCTGTTGCGTGCGGAGACGGCGCACCGGGATGCGGCATCGATCCGTTATCGCATGACCGCAGCCAAGCTTCCGGCGATCAAGGACCTGGATGGGTTCATGTTCGATGGCACGCCGATCAACGAAGGACTGATCCGCTCGCTTCATACGGGCTCGTTCCTGCCGGAACGGCGCAATATCGTGCTGATCGGCGGAACAGGCACGGGCAAGACTCATCTGGCTCTCGCCATCACCGCCGCGGTGGTGCGCGCCGGTGCCAGAGGCCGATACTTCAATACGGTCGATCTGGTGAACCGGCTTGAGGAAGAGGCTCGCCTGGGCAAGGCCGGCAGCCTTGCCACCCAACTCTCGCGGCTTGATCTCGTGGTGCTTGACGAGCTCGGCTACCTGCCGTTCGCCCGGTCCGGTGGCCAGATGCTCTTCCACCTGATCAGCAAGCTCTACGAAAAGACCTCGGTCATTATCACGACCAATCTCGCCTTCGGCGAATGGCCGAGCGTCTTCCACGACCCCAAGATGACCACCGCTCTTCTCGATCGCATCACGCACCACTGCGACATCATCGAGACGGGCAATGACAGCTGGCGGTTCAAAAACCGGAACTGAGCCGAAAACCCCTTCCCCCGGACCCCCATCCCCGGCGGTTAACCCGGTGGGTCAACAGGGACCTCCCACGGACGCCGCCGCCAGCACACCTGACGGTGCGCGTCGTCGTCCGTGGGCCCCTCCTATCGACTACCGGGATAACCGCCAGACTACCGAAAGGTGGGGTCAATATTGGGCGCCGATAGGGGGTCAGTTTTGCGCGCCGGTTGACACAAATGGGATAGTCAAGCATCAGGGAGGTATATCAATGCAGATACATTCGCAGACCGCGCGCAAGTTTATTGTTGCGTCACTTCTTTCGTCAGTCGCAGCTGCAATACCAACCTCACTCTACGCCCAAACAGCTCAAAGTCCCGGAGCGTCCTCGGCGGAAGAGGGGTCCAGTCAGGTTGGCGAGATCGTCGTCACGGCTCAGAAGCGCCAGCAGTCGGTCAATTCCGTCCCGATGTCGATCACGGCCGCCACGGGCGACACTCTGGCCAGCAGGGGCGTCCTCGATACGACGCAACTTCCAAAGATCGTTCCCGGGTTGAGCGTTAACTACGCGTCTGGTGGCCAGCCAATTTACACACTTCGTGGGGTCGGCTTCCAGGAGAGCAGCCTCGCGGCCGCACCAACCGTAAGCGTCTACGTTGACGAAGTGCCGATTCCGGTCTCCGCCGCGACGCTGGGCGCCGCGATGGACCTCGACCGGGTCGAGGTTCTTAAGGGGCCGCAGGGAACCTTGTTCGGACAAAACGCCACCGGCGGCGCCATCAACTATGTCGCGGCGAAGCCCACCGACACGCTCAAATACGGAGCCGATCTCAGCTATTCGCGCTTTAACACGACCGATGCATCCGCGTTTGTAAGCGGCGGCCTGACCGATACGCTGAAAGCGCGCGTCGCCGTGCGCTGGCTTCGCGGAGACGACTGGCAGAAGAGCGGTACGCGCAACGACAGCATGGGCTCAACAAACCGTCTGATGGGTCGTGCGAGCTTGCAATGGGATCCGGCGAGCAACCTGAGCATCCTGTTGAACGTCAATGGATGGCGGGATCGATCCGAAACACAGGCCCCACAGTTCGTGTCGGTGCTGCCGCAAACGACGCTCGCCGATGTTTTCCCTGCCCTGCTCACCTACCCAGGGTATGGTCTTACTCCGCGCAGCGCCGATTGGGATCCGGGCAAGAACTACAAGAAAGACAACCGCTTCTATCAGACTTCATTGCGTGCCGATTACACGCTTGTCGACGATATCAAGTTAACCTCCATCACCTCTTTTCAGAAATACACGGAGGATCAGCCGGCTGAGGGCGACGGAACTCCGTATGAGGCGATTTACTTCCAGCTGAACGGTTCCGCGAAATCGTTCTTCCAGGAGCTTCGCCTCAGCGGCTCCTTCGGCGGAAACGGCAACTGGATTTTCGGCGGCAACTATCAAAGGGATGTGATTCCGGAAAACAGCAAAATCTTCTTCCGCGAGTCGACCTCCCGCGCATTCGGCGGTTCCGCGGCGAACGAGAACACACAAAAGGTTCGCACCAAA
Source organism: Novosphingobium sp. (assembly GCA_020446595.1). Lineage (GTDB taxonomy): Bacteria > Pseudomonadota > Alphaproteobacteria > Sphingomonadales > Sphingomonadaceae > Novosphingobium. The sequence goes on from JAGREJ010000106.1 coordinate 5,206, forward strand.
GCCGTCTATGGCAACGTCGAGGTCCCACTGACGCCGACAGTCACGGTGCTCGGCGGGGTTCGCTATACCGAATCCGATCGCACTTTCGTTGGTTGTACGCGCGATCTCAATGGCTCGCTGGCTCCAATTTTCGGAGTGGGCATAAATGAGTGTGTCACGACAACGGCCAGCGGGTTCGGGCTGATCAACAAGCAACTGAACGAAAACAACGTCTCCTGGCGGGCAGGTGTGAACTTCAAGCCCAGCCGGGACCTCCTCCTGTACGCGAACGTCAGCAAGGGTTACAAGAGCGGCAGTTTCCCGCTTATTTCAATTTTGCTCGAGCAGCAGGCAAAGCCGGTCACGCAGGAGAGCGTGCTGGCTTATGAAGGTGGCGTGAAGGCCACGCTTGCAGATCGTCATATTCAGCTTAACGCTGCGGTCTTCTACTACGACTACAAAGACAAGCAAACGCTGGGGCTGACGTTCATCCCACCGTTCGGTAACCTGCAAACGCTTATTAATATACCGAAGTCGCATATTTTCGGATTTGAGGCTAGCGCGGTCATATCGCCGATCGATGGACTTACGATCTCCCCATCTGTGACGATGGTCAAGTCGCAGATCGATGGCAACTTTACAAATGTTGCCCAGGATGGCACTTTTGCCAACTTCTCGGGCGAGCCCTTCCCCTTCACGCCGAAGTGGTCGGGGACGACCGACGCGGAGTATCGTTGGGATCTGAACGGCTCGATGCGAGCTGTACTCGGTGCCACCGCGAGCTATCGGACGAAAACGAAGGGGAGTTTCGGCTCGAACCCCGTCTTCAATATCGATGGCTACACCACGGTCGATCTTCGGGCTGGTATCGAGTCTTCCGATGGGACTTGGAAAGCCAGCGTGTTTGGACGAAATGTGTTCAACAAGTACTATTGGACGACGGCGTCCCGCTTTACCGACACAGTGTTCCGCTATGCAGGCATGCCGGCAACATACGGCGTGTCGATCGGATACCGTTTCCAGTAACCGCAACCCTGGTCGCTGCGACGTTGAACCGGCCATATGGCCGGTTCAACGAAGTGGCGGTTGAAGTGTGCTCGACAGCCTATGAGCACTTCAAAGCGGCAGGAGGAACACGCCGAGCCACGACCTCCCGCAGTCCGAATAGCGATTGCATTCGCGAAACACCCGGAAGCTTGGTCAGCTCCTGACGGTGAATACGTTCGAAATCTTGCAAGTCCCGCGCCAGCAATATCAGCAGATAGTCTTCTCCCCCGCTGAGCAAGTGGCATGATGCCACCGACGGGCTGATCTTAACAGCTTCTTCGAAATGAGTGATGGTCTCGCTGCTCTGACGTTCGAGTTGGACGAGGACCATGACAGTCGTCCCGAATCCGAGCGCTGGAAGGTTGAGCACAGCTTGATAACCTTTGATCAAGCCACGCTCTTCGAGCAGCCGCTGCCGCCGCCCCGCTGCTGGCCCGGAAAGGTTGATAGCCTCCCCCAGCTCTGCCTGCGTTGCCCGACCTTCTGCGCTGAGTCGCTCCAGAATGGCCAGGTCGAACGCGTCCAGTGATACTGAAATCATATTCGATGATTCCTTTTTCAAAGGTCGATAATGAGGCGATATTTTTGTACATTTTAAGCACACTCTGCGCTGCATTGCGACTAATATGTCGCTCAGTTCGATTGATCGGAGAAAAGCTGTGCTCATTGGCGTGCCCAAGGAAATCAAGAAGCAGGAATCCCGCGTTGGCCTTACCCCTGGTGCCGTCCGTGAGTACGCCGCCCATGGCCACCAGATTCTGGTCGAGAGCGGCGCAGGTGCCAGCATTGGAGCAACGGACGAAACCTACATCGCGGCGGGCGCTAAAATCGCGAGCGATGCAGCGGACATCTTCGCGCGCGCTGAAATGATTGTCAAAGTGAAGGAGCCACAGCCGGGCGAATGGGCCCAGCTCCGCGAAGGGCAAATCCTGTTTACGTACCTGCATCTCGCCCCCGATCCTGAGCAGACGGAAGGACTTATCCGCTCGGGGGTCACTGCGGTCGCTTATGAGACCGTGACGGACCGTAGCGGGGGCCTGCCCCTGTTGGCACCGATGAGCGAAGTCGCCGGCAGACTTTCAATTGAGGCTGCGGCGATCGCCTCGCGCGCCAACCACGGCGGCAATGGCTTGTTGCTTGGAGGCGTGCCCGGCGTGAAGCCAGCACGCGTGGTCGTGCTTGGTGGCGGTGTGGTCGGCACCCACGCCGCCCGCATGGCCCGCGGCCTGGGCGCTGAAGTTACCATTATCGATCGCTCAATCCCGCGCTTGCGCCAGCTTGACGAACTGTTCGGCGGGACCGCACGGACTGGTTTCTCTACCCTCGCCTTGATCGAAGAAGAAATTTCAGCGGCCGATGTTGTCATCGGGGCCGTCCTTGTCCCTGGCGCCAGCGCTCCCAAGCTTGTCACGCGGGATATGCTTTCGCTGATGAAGCAGAACACAGTGCTGGTTGATGTCGCCATCGACCAGGGTGGATGCTTCGAAACCTCGCGCGCCACCACGCATGCGGATCCGACTTACGTTGTCGACGGTATCATCCATTACTGCGTGGCCAACATGCCGGGTGCAGTGCCGCGCACTTCGAGCTATGCCCTTAACAATGCCACGCTGCCGTTTGGCCTGACCATTGCAGATGAAGGACTGAAAGGCATTCTCAACAATCCGGGACTTCTGGAGGGTCTCAATGTCCACCGCGGCATGCTGACGTCGCAGCCGGTCGCGGAGAGCCTCAATCTCGAATACCGTGAACCTCGCGAGGCACTGTACTCCGCGTGACAAAGATCGTTGAGGTCGATGTTTACACGTCGACCTCAACCAACCTCGCCAAGGGCATGCACATGGACGATGCTCGTTTGATTCTGCTGGAAGCGATTGCAAGGAAGCGGATCGTTGTGGCGCGCTACAATGGCGCCATGCTCATGCTGGCCCCGCATCTCATTTTCGAACGACGCAGCGAATTGTATGCGTTCGCACTCAACTTGAGTAAAAACTGGTGCTTGGGAGAAGAAAAGCTCGGCCAATTCAAGCTAGCGGGTCTCAGTGATGTTGCCCTGCAAGACGGTCCGTTCCGGCCGCTGGCGTCCTACGATGGAAAACCTCCTGCTCCTGGCGACCTGATCGTCATTTCCGTTTAGGTCCCTTGAATCCAATGAAGTTTGGATGGCTCAGGTGACATTGACCGCTAGCGGCAAGGAAAGCTGAATTTATCGGCCTGGCTACAACGATAGGCTTTCCAAGGTCCGTAGTATTACGAGGTGAAGATATATGCCGCACACGGATTCAGGGGAAGCGATTACACAGGTTAGCGGGCCGATTACCGCGGGGCGAGGTCAGATATGCAGGGCGTATTTCGGCGATCTCAATCATTGGGGATACACCGAGGAGGAATTTTTCATTGAAGGCGTTGCCCATCGCTTCCGTCCGATCGGCGAACTGGGGCCTGATGGGAAATGGCGTGTCGAGAAGGCGGAAAGCTCGCCCTTCAAAACACGCGCCATTCTCAGGCGGCCGATCGACCCTTCCCGCTTCAACGGCACCGTTGTGTGCGAGTGGCTGAACGTCTCGGATGGTTTCGAATTGTCCTTCGCAAGTCCGCAAGGGTTTTTCCAGGACGGCTTTGCACAACTGCTGATCTCCGCTCAGTATGTTGGCGTGCATGGGCTCCCAAGCCAGAAGGTGGCGCTCACGCACTGGGACCCCGAGCGCTATGGTAGCCTTTCCCACCCCGGCGACTCCTATTCCTATGATATCTTCCGGCAGGTTGCCGCTGCGGTGACATCCTCTCAGGCCGGCCCCTTGGAGGGGTACAAAGTCCGCCATCTCATCGCAACCGGCGCGTCGCAGTCGGCGGCCCGACTTCTGACATACACCAACGCGATTCAGCCTCTGCTCGGAGGTTTCGATGCCTTCCTGCACTGCGTGGGAGGAGGAATGGCGATCGATTTTGAGGATTTCATTGTCGACAAGACCAGGCCCGACCTGCTGGGCCAGATGCTGAAGCACGCGATATCCGGACGCCTTCGCAGCGACTTGAGCGTCCCGGTAATGTTTCTGAATTCGGAAAGTGAAACGCTGATGTACTATCCGATGCGGCAATCGGATAGCGACACATTCCGCTACTGGGAGATTGCGGGCGCCAGCCATGGGCCGAAACCGACTTTCACCGACATGTATGCGAGCGCCGCTCGTGACCAGATTCCTACGACTGCGGTGCCGGCAGATGCCAGCGAGGTCAGTTGGCTAGCCACTACCGACGCCGCGATCCACCATATTCACAAATGGGTCAACGGCGGCCCTCCCCCGCCATCACAACCGCCCATCAACGTTGCTGGCGCAGAGCCGGCCATTGTTCGTGACGCCAATGGCAATGCAACGGGAGGTATTCGCCTCCCCGAATTGGAGTCACCTATCGCAACTCACGATGCGGAGCCTATCGCAGCCGATCAAGGCCTTAATCTGTGGGGGAAAACCACGCCGTTTCCGTCAGAAAAGTTGAACAGCATCTATCCTGATCACGCTACCTACGTCGACAGGGTTCTTCGAGCAGCAGATAACGCGCTGAAAGCCGGTGTGATTTTGCCATATCGCGTAAATGAATATCGCATGATAGCAGAAGCGGCTGACGTGCTTCCGGGCTGAGTAATTGGACATTTGACCTTTTAGATTCAATGAGGCTCGGATGGCTCACGCGACAATGGCCGCTAACGGCAAGAAGCGCGGCTCGATATCACCCCGGTGCAGTTCGCGGCCATGGACGTGCTATTCGCTAAGCCCGGCATCGATCAAGCGAGCGTAGCCGCTTTCTGTCCCTCGCGGAAAAGGCAATCAGAAAAGTCGTAGATCTCTGACCGGGCACTGTCTTTACGCGTCATTCGCATGACGGCGGTGGGAATTGCGCGAGGACAGAAAATCAGAAACACTTGGTCCAGTCAATCACTCCGACCAAACTCGACCCAGCGCCCTCGGCTCCTCAATTGACCTTCACCGGTCCGGCTGCGCCAACATAACAACCGCAGCGGCCGCGATCGGGCTAAGCGCCAAGGGATCGTCCGCAAGGATCGCGGCCTTCATCCGCGGGTCCCAGTAATCGCGGATGTGCTGGAACGTCCCCTCGATCGCCAACGCCTCGCCATGCGGCACGAGGTTGCGGGCAATCTGGTCGGCCATGTAGCGAAGACGGGTGATTTCCATGCTGCCTACTCCCCCGCCACGCGATTAATGCGCCGGCTCTTTTCCGACCAGCTGGCATAGCTTTCCTGCCATTCGGAGGGGCCGTTGCTGGGCACGACCTGAACCGCGGTCACCTTGTATTCCGGGCAATTAGTGGCCCAATCCGAATATTCGGTGGTAACCACGTTGGCCTGAGTCGCCGGGTGGTGGAAGGTGGTATAGACCACTCCCGGAGCGACCCGGTCGGTCACGGTCACGCGCAACGTCGTTTCGCCCGTGCGGCTGGCAAGGCGCGCCCAATCGCCGTCCTTGAGACCGCGGTTCTCGGCGTCGGCCGGATGCATTTCCAGAAGGTCCTCGGGATGCCAAATCGTGTTGGCGGTGCGGCGGGTCTGCGCTCCGACATTGTATTGCGAAAGGGTCCGCCCCGTGGTGAGCAGCAGCGGATAGCGAGGCCCGGTCCGTTCGTCGGTCGGGACATAGTCCGTGACCATGAACTTGCCCTTGCCGCGCACGAACCCATCGACGTGCATGATCGGGCTGCCGTCGGGATGCGCCGAGTCCACCGGCCACTGCAGCGAGCCCTCGGCATCGAGCCGGGCATGGCTGACCCCAGCGAAGGTTGGGGTAAGTCGGGAGATCTCGTCCATGATCTGGCCGCTGTCGCTGTAGTTCCAGTCCAATCCCATGGCTTGGGCCAGCGCCTGCGTGACCTGCCAATCCTCCATGCCGTTGGCGGGTTCCATCACCTTGCGCACCATCTGGATGCGGCGTTCCGCATTGGTGAAGGTGCCGGTCTTTTCGAGGAAGGTACTGCCCGGCAGGAAAACGTGGGCGTAGTTCGCAGTCTCGTTGAGGAATAGGTCGTGGACAATGACCAAGTCCATCGCCTTAAGGCCCGCCGCAACGTGATGGGTGTTCGGATCGGACTGGAGAATGTCCTCGCCCTGCACGTAAAGCGCGCGGAATGAGCCGTCGAGCGCTGCATCGAGCATGTTAGGAATGCGCAGTCCCGGTTCGGGATCGAGGCTGACCAACCAGTCCGCCTCGAAGCTTGCACGCACTTCTGCGCCGGCGATGTGGCGATAGCCGGGCAGCTCGTGCGGGAAGCTGCCCATGTCGCAGCTGCCCTGCACGTTGTTCTGACCGCGCAGCGGGTTTACCCCCACGCCGCGCCGGCCGATGTTGCCGGTCACCATCGCTAGGTTGGCGATAGCCATGACCGTGGAGGAGCCCTGGCTGTGCTCGGTCACGCCGAGGCCGTAATAGATCGCTCCATTGCCCCCCGTAGCATAGAGTCGGGCGGCCTTCCGCAGTTCTTCAGCAGGAACGCGGGTCACGGGCTCGAGGACTTCGGGACTGTGCCGGTCCTGCGCCACGAACTGCGCCCAGTCCTGGTATTCGTCCCAATCGCAGCGTTCGCGGATGAATTGCTCGTCGGCCAGCCTTTCGGTGACGATCGCGTGGGCCATGGCGGTCAGCACCGCGACATTGGTTCCTGGTTGGAGCGCGAGGTGGTGGGCGGCCTCGATGTGGGGCGAGCGGACCAGGTCGATACGGCGCGGGTCGATCACGATCAGGCGCGCGCCCTGCCGCAGCCGCCGCTTGAGCCGGCTTGCGAAAACCGGGTGTCCATCGGTCGGGTTGGCGCCGATCACCATAACCACGTCGGCGTCCATCACGCTATCGAAGTCCTGCGTGCCCGCACTAGTGCCATAGGTCTTTGACAGTCCGTAGCCGGTCGGGGAATGGCAAACCCGCGCGCAGGTATCGACGTTGTTGCTGCCAAAGCCGGCGCGGACCAGCTTCTGCACCAGCCACACTTCCTCGTTGGTGCAACGGCTCGATGTAATCCCGCCGAGCGCGCGGGCACCGGACTGGGCCTTGATCGTATTCAGCCTGGCCGCGGTATGGGACAGTGCCTCGTCCCAGCTGACCTCGCGCCAAGGCTGGTCGATACTCTCGCGGATCATCGGCCGGGTGATCCGGTCCTGGTGGTTGGCATACCCCCAGGCGAAACGGCCCTTGACGCACGAATGGCCATGATTGGCCTTGCCGTCCTTCCACGGCACCATCCGCACCAGCTGCTCACCGCGCATCTCCGCACGGAAGGTGCAACCGACGCCGCAGTAGGCGCAGGTGGTGACCACCGCGCGTTCGGGCTTGCCGATCTCCTTCACCGCCTTTTCCTGCAAGGTCGCGGTCGGGCAGGCCTGGACGCAGGCGCCGCAGGAGACGCACTCGCTCGAGAAGAAGTCGTCACTCGCCTGTCCCGCGGAAACCTTGCTGGCAAAGCCACGCCCATCAATCGTCAGGGCAAGGGTGCCTTGCACTTCGTCGCAGGCGCGCACACAGCGCGAACAGGCTATGCATTTCGACGGATCGAAATCGAAGTAGGGATTGGAACTGTCGGTCGCGAGGCCGAGGTGGTTAGCGCCCGCGTAGCCATAGCGCACATCGCGCAGCCCGACCTCAGCCGCGGCGTCCTGGAGTTCGCAATCGTTGTTCGCGCTGCAGGTCAGGCAATCGAGCGGGTGGTCGGAGATGTAGAGCTCCATTACCCCCTTCCGCAGGCGAGCCAGACGTTTGCTCTGGGTGTGAACGACCATGCCCTCCTCGGCGGGCGTGGTGCAGCTCGCCGGCGTGCCACGCCGCCCTTCGATTTCGACCAGGCACATCCGACAGGAACCAAAGGCCTCAAGGCTGTCGGTCGCGCAGAGGCTGGGAATCGAGCCGCCGCAAGTCGCCGCCGCGCGCATGAGACTGGTGCCCGCCGGGACCGTGACCTTGCGACCATCAATGGTCAGGCAGACCTGCGTGTCGGAGCTGATTTCGGGGGTACCGAAATCGGCTTGGGGTTCATATCCCATCGGTGGTCTCCGGTTGAAGCTGGGTGACCCAGGCAAGGGTGTCGTCACGGGCGATGGCGGCAAGGGTGAGGCCGGCGGCGTCGGCGCGACGCACGGCGAGGTCGGTCGGCGCGGAAATCGCGACGAGCAGGCCGCATTTGGCGCGCACTGCCTTCTCGACGAGCTCGTAGGAACAGCGCGACGTTACGATGAGGAAGCCTTGGGCCGGATCTTCGCGCTGGCGCGCCAGCGCGCCGATCACCTTGTCGAGCGCGTTGTGCCGCCCGACATCCTCGCGCAGGACAACGATGGTTCCGTCGTTGCGGGCGAAGGCGGCGGCGTGAGTGGCAGCGGTCTCGGCACCAAGTACTTGCAGCGCGCGGGCAGCCTTCAGCGCCTGGCCGATCGCCTCGGGCCGCGCGCGAGGGCATGCCTGGACCGGCGGAAGTGCGCGCAGCGCCAGTTCGATGCTCTCGATCCCGCAGATTCCGCAGGAGCTGTCGCCGAGGCGGCGGCGAGCGCGCTCGAGCACGGGTTCGGCGCGGTGCGCGGGCAGGTTGACGCGTGCGACATAGCCCTCGCCTCCTTCGAGCGGGTGGAGCGCAATCTCACCAAGCTCTCCGGCCTCAGCGAGACCTTCCGAAAGCAGGAAACCGGTAATGAAATCCTCGAGGTCGCAGGGGGTCGCCATCATCACGGCATAGGCAACGCCATTGATCTCGATCGCGACCGGCGCCTCCACCGGTACGCGGCGCGTGCCTGCCTCGCTGGCTGCAGAGTAGGCGCTGGTCCGCACAGGGATCGAGACCGATCCGGCGCTCATGCCTTGGGCTCGAAGTCTTCCGGCCAATGCTTCAGCGCCGAACGAACCGGATAGGGCGTGAATCCGCCAAGCGCGCAGAGCGAGCCGAACTGCATGGTCTCGCACAGGTCCTCGAGCAGTTGCAGCTCTTCTTCCCGACTGCGCCCGGACTTGCGGCCATTGTGCATCTGCGGCAGCGATGCAACTGCATCCGCGGTTGCAGGAGTCGGTGCGCGTATACGGTCGATGAGCTCCACCCCGCGGGTCGAGCCGATCCGGCAAGGGGTACACTTGCCGCAGCTTTCGGCGGCACAGAACTGCATGGCGAAGCGAGCCATGCCGCCCATGTCGACGGTATCGTCGAACACCACCACCCCGCCGTGGCCGATCAGCGCGTCGGCCGCGGCGAACTGCTCGTAAGCGAAGGGCAGATGAAACTGCGACGGCGGAATATAGGCCCCAAGCGGCCCGCCCACCTGCGCCGCCTTGACCGGGCGGCCGCTGGCCGTGCCGCCGCCGACATCGTTCACCAGTTCGCCCAGGGTCATGCCGAAAGTGGTTTCGAACAGCCCGCCATGGCGGATATTGCCCGCGAGCTGGACCGGCATCGTCCCCTTGGAACGATCCACCCCCAGGCGCTGGTACAGCTCGGCCCCGCCGGCGCTGAGGATATGCGGCACGGCCGCCAGCGTCAGCACGTTGTTGACCACGGTGGGGCAGCCGAACAGCCCCTCCAGCGCGGGCAGCGGCGGCTTGGCCCGCACTTCGCCGCGTTTGCCCTCGATGCTGTTGAGCAGCGAGGTTTCCTCACCGCAGACATAGGCGCCCGCGCCCACCCGCACTTCGAGCTGGAACGGCGCGATATGCAGGATCGCCAACCCGATCGCCTTCCTGAGCTTGGCGATGGCGTGGGGATATTCGCTGCGGACGTAGATATAACCCCGGTCCGCGCCGACCGCGTGCGCGGCGATCGCCATGCCCTCGATCAGCAGGAACGGATCGCCTTCCATCACCATCCGGTCGGCGAAAGTGCCGCTGTCGCCCTCGTCGGCGTTGCAGACCACGTATTTGCGCGTGCCGGGCGCTTCGGCCACGGTGCGCCACTTGATCCCCGCCGGAAAGCCGGCGCCGCCGCGCCCGCGCAGGCCCGAGGTGATCAGTTCCGCCAGCACTTCTTCCCGCCCGATCGCCCGGGCGCGCTTGAGCCCGGCCCAGCCGCCGGTTTCGGCGTAATCGTCCAGACTGAGCGGACGGGTCCGGCCGGCGCGGGCGAAAGTCAGCCGCTGCTGGCGGGCCAGGAACGGGTGCGCGGCGATGGGGCCGATGGCCTTGGCGCTGGTGCCGGCAAGGATCGCGGGGACATCGGCGGGGGTGGCCGGGCCGAACCCCTGCCCATCGATTTCCACCAGCGGTTCGAGCCAGTGCATTCCCCAACTCGACACCCGCTCTACCGTGCAGCCCGTCGCCGTGAAGACAGCAGCCACCGCATCGGCCCCGCAGGCTAGCGCGAGGGAGTCATCGGCGATACGCACCAAAGGGTGACTCTGGATCATGCGTTTTCCACCAGCGCTACCAGCGCGGTCTGATTCAGCCGGGCGTGGACGGTATCGCCCACTCGCGCGGCTGGGCCGACGCTGCACAAGCCAAGGCAGTAAACTTTCGAGAGACGCACGCGGTCCCCGGCGGCAGCTTCAGCAGCGCTCACCAACGTTTCGACGCCACGTGCCTGACAGGCTTCGGCCCCGCAGAGTTGCACTTCGGGGCGCATGTCCGGAGCCTCGCGGAAATCGTGGTAGAAGCTGACGACGCCGTGGACTTCGGCGCGGGACAGATTCAGTGCCAGCGCGATGGCCCGTTCGGCCGCCGGATCGACGCAGCCGAACGCGGCCTGCACGTCATTCAGGATCGGCAGCAGTGGGCCCTCGCGGCCGCGATGGGCGGCGATGATTTCGGTCAGTTTTTCCTCGGTTCCCATGACGTCAAACCCCACGCTTCAAGCGCTCCGCATGCCAGCGGACATGATCGGCCATGAATGTGGAAATGAAGTAATAGGAGTGATCGTACCCGTCCTGCATCCGGATTGTGGCGAGCTGTCCGGCGGCTTCGCAGGCATCGGCCAGCAGGTGGGTCTTGAGCTGGCCGTCATGGAAGTTGTCCGCGGTGCCTTGATCAACCAGCAGGTCGGGCAAGCGCGCGCCGCCCGCGATCAGCGCGCAGGCATCATATTCTGCCCAAGACGCCCGATCCGAACCCAGATAACCACCCAGCGCCTTTTCGCCCCACGGACACGACAGCGGGCTGACGATCGGCGCAAACGCACTCACCGAACTGAACCGTCCCGGATTGCGCAGGGCGATGGTTAGCGCGCCGTGCCCGCCCATCGAGTGCCCGGTGATCCCCTGCCGCGCCATGTCCGCCGAAAAATGCTCCGCGACCAGCGCAGGCAGTTCCTGCTCCATATAGGTGCGCATCCGGTAATGCGTCCGCCACGGCGCCAGCGTGGCATCGACATAGAAGCCCGCCCCCTTGCCGAAATCGTAGCCGTCATCGTCAGGCACATCATCACCGCGTGGAGAGGTGTCGGGCGCGATGAAGATCACCGCGTGTTCGGCGCAGGCAGCCCGGAATTCGCCCTTTTCAGTGACATTGGCGTGGGTGCAGGTCAGCCCCGAAAGGTACCACAGCACCGGCAGCTTCGCGCCTTTGGCGTGATCGGGCACGAAGACCGAAAAGGTCATCGCCGTGCCGGTTGCGGCGGACTGGTGGGTATAGACCCCTTGCGTGCCGCCGTGGCTGCGGTTGGCGCTGACCTGCTCCATCGGCTCAAAACACCACGACGCTGCGGATACTCTTGCCCGCGTGCATCAGATCGAAGGCGGTGTTGATTTCCTCCAGTCCCATGACATGGGTGATCATCGGGTCGATCTCGATCTTGCCGGTCATGTACATGTCGACGATCTTGGGCACGTCGGTGCGGCCCTTGGCCCCGCCGAACGCGGTGCCGCGCCAGTTGCGCCCCGTCACCAGCTGGAACGGGCGGGTGCTGATTTCCTTGCCGGCCTCGGCCACCCCGATGATGATGCTGGTGCCCCAACCACGGTGGCAGGCTTCCAAGGCGGTGCGCATCACTTCGGTGTTGCCGGTGGCGTCGAAGGTATAGTCGGCGCCGCCATCGGTCAGCGCGACGATCGCGGCGACGGTCTCCTCGCGGCGCAGGCCCTTGCTGTTCAGGAAATCGGTCATCCCGAACTTGCGGCCCCATTCCTCGCGGTCGGGGTTCAGGTCGACACCGATGATCTTGCCCGCGCCCGCCAGCCGCGCGCCCTGGATCACGTTCAAGCCGATTCCGCCCAATCCGAACACCACGACATTGTCGCCGACCTGGACCTTGGCGGTGTTGATCACCGCGCCGACCCCGGTGGTGACCCCGCAGCCGATGTAGCAGCTCGACTGGAACGGCGCGTCCTCGCGGATCCTGGCCACCGCGATCTCGGGCAGCAC
>JAGREJ010000106.1:17564-37626 GCA_020446595.1 Novosphingobium sp.
AAGGTCGAGCAGCCCATGTAGTGGAAGATGGTCTGGCCCTTGTAGGAAAAGCGGCTGGTGCCATCGGGCATCAGCCCCTGCCCCTGTGTGGCGCGGATCGCGGTGCACAGGTTGGTCTTGCCCGAAAGGCAGCTTTTGCACTGGCGGCATTCGGGGGTGTAGAGCGGGATCACGTGATCGCCCGGCTTGACGCTGGTCACGCCGGGGCCAACCTCGCGCACCACGCCGGCGCCCTCGTGGCCAAGGATGCTCGGGAAGATCCCCTCGCTGTCCAGCCCGTCGAGCGTATAGGCGTCGGTGTGGCACACGCCCGTCGCCATGATCTCGACCAGCACTTCGCCCGCCCTGGGGCCTTCGAGATCGAGTTCAACGATCTCCAGCGGCTGCTTCGGCGCAAAGGCAACTGCGGCGCGGGTCTTCATATAGGAACTCCATTTGCGATATTTGCGGGTCACAATCTCTCGATCAGGATGGCAATGCCCTGACCGACACCAATACACATCGACGCTATTGCCAATTTGGTATTTGTTTGAACGAGTTGCTCAGTCGCTGTCAGCGCCAGTCGGGCGCCAGACATCCCCAATGGATGGCCCAGAGCAATTGCGCCGCCGTTAGGATTGACCCGTGGATCATCATGACTGATCCCCAGCTCGTCGAGCACTGCAATTGCTTGTGCAGCAAAGGCTTCGTTTAGTTCGAACACGTCGATCCGATCAAGATTTGTTTTGGTTCGCTGCAGCAACTTGCGTACGGCAGGCGCAGGGCCGATGCCCATTATTGACGGTTCGACTCCCGCTGATGCCATGGCGACAATCCTCGCTCGCGGGGTAAGCCCATGGCGCCCCGTGGCGGCTTCGCTAGCAATCACCAGAGCCGCTGCGCCATCGTTGACGCCGCTCGAATTCCCGGCAGTGACGCTGCCACCCTCACGGACGACCGGCTTGAGATTAGCCAGTGCCTCGAGCGTGGTGGCGCGCGGGTGTTCATCGCGTTCGATGATCAACGGATCTCCCTTGCGCTGAGGGATCGAAACCGGACAGATCTCAGCTGTTAACCGGCCCGAAGCCTGAGCCGCCGCCGCCTTCTCCTGACTACGCAGGGCGAAGCGGTCCTGGTCTTCGCGCGAGACATTGTAACGTTCGGCGACGTTCTCGGCGGTCTGCGGCATCGGATCAACCCCGTGTGCCGCCTTCATCCGCGGGTTGACAAAACGCCAGCCAATGGTCGTGTCATAGACCGCATTGTCACGCGTAAAGGCCGAAGTTGCTTTCGGCATGACAAAGGGTGCACGGCTCATGCTTTCGACGCCGCCCGCCAACAAGAAATCGCCATCACCTGCGCGAATGGATCGTGCTGCAGTTCCCACCGCGTCGAGCCCCGACCCACACAGCCGGTTAACGGTCGATCCGCCCACTTCCTGGGGCAGACCAGCCAGGAGCGCGGCCATGCGCGCTACATTGCGATTGTCTTCGCCAGCCTGGTTGGCGCAGCCAAAGATGACATCGTCCAGCGCCCCCCAATCCACATTCGGATTACGCTCCATTAGGGCTTTAATCGGCAAGCTGGCAAGATCGTCAGCCCTGACCGACGACAAGGCGCCACCATAACGGCCAATCGGGGTCCGTATGGCATCGCAGATATAGGCCTCGGCCACGGTCAATCCTTTCCGTCAAGAAACGTACACGTCGCCGCAATAACGGCATCCCGTGAATCGAAATGCGGTGAATGCCTACAGTCATCGAGTTCGAGGCGTATCGCCTGAGGCATACACCGCTGAATACGGTCCAATTGCTCCATCGTGCCGTATTGATCTCCCATGCCTTGGATGAGCAAAGTTGGCTGACGGCAAGCCGCTGCAGAAGTCTCGATGTTCCAGCCACTGAACTCCGCGGATAGCCATGTTCGACACCAATCCGGGAACAAATGTTCCGGTGCATCGTGGTAGCGCTTCATGCGCTCGCCCATGTCGGACTTCAGAAAGTCCAAAGCAGCAAGGCTGATTTTGGCCTTGGTGATGGTCTCGACGAACACATGGGGAGCCTCGAGAATCAGGCTCAGAGCGAGATTTGGAAACCGAGATGCTGCGATCAGTGCAATAGATCCGCCATCGCTGTGACCGAACCAATGCGCCTTCGAAATGCCGAGTGCCATCTGGATTGCCGGAAGCAGCTCGGCCTCCTGGTGCATGTAGTCGATCCCGCGCAAACCTTCATAGGGCGCGCTCCAGCCGTGGCCTTGCCTCGACCAGGCGATTACTTCGCGCTCGCTTGCCTCAGCCAGCGCTTCGGGGAAGTCCTTCCACAGTGCGACCGATCCCAGCCCCTCATGCAGCAGCAGGATCGGGGCTCTGCCGCCCCGTCCCCATCGCGCTGCTTCGAGGCGCCGTCCACCGACCTCGATCCATTGCTGATTCACCCCGCCTGCTCCCGGGCGAGCGCCCTAAGGGCGTCGGAAACGGGCAGCCCCATGGCCTCGAGACGACGCGCCACCTCTCCAAACCCCGTCTGGCGAGCGTGGAACATCGGGCCGCCAGTCCAAGCCGGCCAGCCATAGCCGTTGAGCCAGACCACATCGATGTCGGATTCTCGAAGCGCAATACCTTCGGCCAGGATGTTCGCGCCTTCATCGACCATCGGCCAGAGCAGCCGGTCGAGCACTTCCGCGTCGGTGAACGCGCGTTGTTTTATGCCGTTGTCGCGCGCGAAGCCGGCGATGATGTCGAGCGCGGCCTGCGACGGGACCGGCCGGCGGTTTTCGTCGTAGTCGTAGAAGCCTGCCCCGGTTTTCTGCCCACGGCGCCCAGCCTCGTTCAGGCGTTCGCGGACCGTCGAGCCGGTCGATGTTTCGGCGCTCCAGCCAAGGTCCAGCCCAGCGAGATCCCCAACCCGGAATGGGCCCATGGCCAGACCAAACTTCTCGATGACGGTATCAATTTGCGCAGGCGAAGCGCCTTCCACGGCCATCGCCTCGGCCTGAGTGCGGCGCACGGCGAGCATCCGGTTGCCGATGAACCCCCAGGCATTGCCCGAAAGGACCGGCACTTTGCGGATCCGCCGCGCCAACGTGAAGGCGGTCGCGATCACGTCCGGGGCCGTGGCCTTGCCGCGCACTACCTCGAGCAGTTTCATCACATTGGCGGGCGAGAAAAAATGCAGCCCGATCACGTCTGCAGGGCGTGCCGTGACGGCGGCGATCTCGTCGATGTCGAGGTAGGATGTGTTGGTGGCGAGAATCGCGCCGGGACGCATGACCGCGTCGAGGGCCGAGAAAATCTCGCGCTTGACCGCCATGGTCTCGTAAGCCGCCTCGATCACCAGGTCGGCCCCGGCCAGGGCTTCCATGTCGCGCGCTTGCGAAAATCCCGCCAGCGCAGCGTCAGCCTGTGCCTGGCTCATGCGCCCGGTAGCCACATTGCCAGCGATGGTCTGGCGGATATGGGCAGTACCTCGTTCCAAGGCGGCCGCGTCGTGTTCGTAGAGTGTGACCGGAATGCCCGCGCTCAACAAGGCGATGGTGATACCGCTACCCATCGTGCCGCTGCCGATCACCCCGGCACGGCCTACCGCGCGCGGCTCCACGCCTTCGAGGCCCGGCACTTTGGTCGCCTCGCGTTCCGCGAAGAACACGTAGCGCAAGGCCTCGTTCTGCGGTCCCGTGCGCAGCTTGAGGAAGATTTCGCGCTCGCGCCGCGCGCCTTCCTCGAATGGCAGCTCGGTGGCCGCGCGGACCGAGGCGATGATCGCCGGCGGTGCGTCGAGGCCGCGGAATTTCCGGGAGTGCTTCTGTGCGAAGGCGCTGTAAACGGTATCGTCGACTTTTGCCGCCACCAGATCGCGCGTCCGACGAGGCGGCTGTCCGGCAACGCGGCGCGCCACAGCACGGGCGGCATCGACGAGCTCACCGTCCGCCAACGTATCAACAAGCCCCATATCCTTGGCTGCTGTCGCCCCAACCGGATCGCCCAGAGCGATAATCTCCAGCGCGCGTTCGACGCCAATCAGGCGTGGCAGGTGCTGCGTCCCGCGCGCTCCGGGCATCAAGCCAAGCTTGACCTCGGGCAGGCCAAGCTTGGCATCGGGTCGGGCTACGCGGTAATGGCAGGCCATGGCGATCTCGAGCCCGCCTCCCAAGGCGGTGCCGTGGATCGCCGCGATCACCGGCTTGGTCGAGGCCTCGATCGTGTCAATCACCTCGGTCAGAAAGGGTTCGACAGAGGGCTTTCCGAATTCGCGCAGGTCCGCCCCGGCGAAGAAGGTGCGGCCGGCGCAAGCGATGACCAGCGCCCGCACTGCCGGATCGCTCCCGGCACGCTTCACCCCGTCGATCAGGGCGGCGCGGATTGCGGCCGAGATCGCATTGACCGGAGGATTGTCGAGTGTGAGGACGGCAACGTCGCCCTCTAACCTCCACTGCGCCACCTCGCCCATCGGTCAGAGCGCCTCGATAGCCGCGAGGACGGCCGCACTCGCCTGGATCGCGCTGCGCTGGAGGTAGGGCATCATGCCGATCGTGCCGCCCAGTTCGGCACCTCCGCCGGCCCGACCCGGACCACCGTGCTGGAGATGCGGCAGGGCTGCGCCATGACCGCTGGAAAATTCTGCATTGTCGCGGTTCACGATCATGATCCGGCCGTGGAAGGTCGAAACCCCGCCGACCAGGCCGACCACAGCGGCGACATCGTTGCTGAACAGCGACAGCGCGAGCGAACCCTTGCCGGCATTGGCAAGTCCAATCGCCTGCCCGGCATCAGCATAGGGCATCAGGGTGGAAACCGGCCCGAAAGCCTCCACCGCGTGGACCGCCTCGGCCTCGACCGGCTTGTCGCAGCGCAGCAGTGTCGGCTCGAAGAACGCTCCGCCCACGAGCTGCTCGCCAAGATCGGGAATGGCACCGCCGACGACCAGTTCAGCCTCCTGGCGAAGCGTCGCGAGGTTGGCCTGGACGTCGCCGCGCTGCCGCACCCCGGCGAGCGCGCCGACCCGGGTGGTCTCCTCCCGCGGATCGCCCACGGTCATCTTCGCCAGGCGCGCAACGATCGCGTCCTGCACCGGATCGATGAGCGCAGCGGGAACCAAGATGCGACGGATCGCGGTGCATTTCTGCCCTGCCTTCTGAGTCATCTCGCGCACAACCTCCTTGACGAAGAGGTCGAATTCGGGCGCATCAACAGTCACGTCGGGCCCGAGTATCGAGGCGTTGAGGCTGTCCTGCTCGGCCGCAAAGCGCACGGTATTGCTGACGATGTTCGGCAGGGCTTTAAGCCGGTTGGCCGTGGCAGCCGAACCGGTGAAGGCTACGCTGTCCTGGCCGTCCAGCAGGTCAAGCAGGTTGGTGGTATCACCCAGCAGCAACTGCAGCGCGCCCGGCGGCAGGGCGCCGCTTTCAATCATGATACGGAAGGCGGCTTCGGTCAGGTAGGCGCCATCGGTGCCCGGCTTGACGATCGCCGGCATGCCAGCCAGCAGCGTCGGCGCCAGCTTCTCCAGCATACCCCAGATCGGGAAGTTGTAGGCGTTGATGTGGACCGCCACGCCTGCCAGGGGAGCGAGGATGTGCTGGCCGAGGAAATCGCCCTTGCTGATCGCCTCGCGCCCGCCATCGAGCATAACGCGGGCATCGGGCAGGCCCTTGGCTTTCGACGAATAGACGAACAACGTGCCGATTCCGCCTTCGATGTCGAAGGCGCTGTCGCCCCTGGTTGCGCCGGTAAGGTAAGAAAGTGCGTAGAGTTCGTCCTTGCGCGCGCTTAGCGCGTCAGCCAGCGCGCGCAGCATGCGCCCGCGCTGCTGCAAGGTCATCGCGCGCAACGCAGGCCCGCCGACCTTGCGGGCATGCTCGACCATTTCGGCCGGATCGGAATTGCCGGGCATGGCGGCGACCACGCTGCCGTCGATGGCCGATACAAGCTGGGCGCCGATCCCGGGAGCGGACCAGTGGTCGGCGGCGTAGCTGCGGAGCGGGAGTACTTCGGTCATGGTATCGTCCTTGGCGGAAATGGCAGGATAAAAGTTCAGGTTCGGGGCCGCGAGAAGTGAAGCACCGCGTTGCGGTATTCGACCGAGGCGCCGAGAAGACTTTGCGTGTCGCGCTCGACATCCAGTGCAGCATCCAGAGTTCCGGCGGGATTGGCGCGCAGCTGCCGCTTGACCGCCGCCACAGCCGGCGCAGACTTGGTAGCGAACTCGCGCGCTATGGCAGCGGCAGTCTCGGCGAGGTCGGCATCTTCGACCATGCGGCTGACCAACCCCATAGCGAGCGCTTCCTCGGCGGAAACGGGCCGCGCGGTGAGCGCGAGGTCCATGGCCCGCGCCGGGCCGACCAGGCGTGGCAGGTGCCAGCTCGCGCCGCTGTCCGGCCCGAGGCCGACATTGATGAAGCCGAACTGGAATCGGGCCGACCGTGCCGCAACCACAATGTCGCAGGCAATGGCCAGCGCCGCGCCTGCCCCAAAGGCGATGCCATTCACCGCCGCGATCACCGGGATCGGCAACTGGGCAAGACAGCGCACCAGTGGATTATAGTTGCCCTCCAGCGAGGCGCGCAGGTCAGGCACCTGCCCTTGCGCGAAAGTTGCGGCGCGCTCGCCCAGATCCTGGCCCGAACTGAAGGCGCGGCCAGACCCGGTGAGGATGACAGCACGCAGCGAAGCGTCAGTCGCTGCGGTTGCCAGCGCTGCGCGTAGGCTGGCATGCATCGCTTCGTCAAAGGCGTTCATTCGCGCCTCGCGGTCGAGCGCGATCGTCGCCACGCCCCCGGCGATGGTCAGCCGGACACGCTCACTGTTCTTGACGGGGTCTTCAGTCACGGGTGAACTCGATCGCGCCGCCCGGGAGGAGATAGAGTACGATGGCTTTGCCGCCGGTTACCGTCGGCTTGTGCGCCGAACCGGGGCCATAGACCTTCCACCCCGCGCCGCGCCCGTCGAACTCGGCAGCTGCGTCTACAGGCATGACCAGATCGATCTCGCCGTTGGGATGGGCGTGGTGCGGGCCAACGACATCATCCATTTCGACAACGTCGACCGACATGCCGTGGGTCGCTTCGCCTTCCTTGACCGGACGGCCGAACTTGATCCCGCCGGCTTCGCGCCCGCACAGCCAGCCTTCCGCAATGCCTCGGTGACACAGCGCCGTCGCCTCGGCGAACCAGTCGCCGGCCGCGCCGAAATCGCGGTTTAGCCGCTCTTCCAGCGCAGGGCTGGGCACTTCCGTACCGATTGCGGCGGTGACCACGGCGAGGTGATCGACGAATTCGCCGGGGGTCTGCGGGCGCTCGCTCATTGTTCGGTCTCCGTAAGGTTCAGGCGGCAGGCGCAGGAGTGGGGATCCACTCCTTGAGCTGGTGCTCGGCATCGGCGATTTTTACCGGGTCCACCACCACGCCAAGTTCAACCAGCCGGCGTCCGTGCGAATAGTCGCGGGCATTGTTGACGCAGTCGAGCGCTACCACACGGCTAGCAGCGTCGAGATAGACCACCGAAAACTTGCGGTTCACCGGATCGCCGCGGGTCACTGCCCGGGCATGGCCGGTGGAGAGACCGACTGTCTGCAGCTTGAGATCATACTGGTTCGACCAGAACCACGGCGTCGCGCCATATTCCGCAGCTTCGCCGCAGATGGTCTTGGCCACGACTGTCGCCATGTCGTTGGCGTTCTGCACCGATTCCAGCCGGATCACCGCGCCGCCGGCAAAGCGGTTGGCATGGGCGGCGCAGTCGCCGATGGCGAAGATATTGGGCAGACTGGTGCGGCACTGACCATCGACCGTCACGCCGTTGCCGCATGCGGCGCCGGCCGAAACCAGCGGCTCGATGCATGGAATGATCCCGATCCCGACGATCACCATCTGCGCCGGCAGGACCGTCCCGTCACCGAGACGCACGCCGCTGACCCGCCCCTCACCTTCCAGGCTGTCGACTTGCTGGTCCACGCGCAGATCGACACCATGGGCGCGGTGATCAGCTTGGTAGAAGGCCGAGAGGTCTTCGCCCGCTACGCGTGCGAGCACCCGCGGCAGGGCTTCGAGCAGGGTTACGTGCTTGCCGAGCTTTGCCAGTACCGCTGCGGCTTCGAGTCCGATGTAGCCGCCACCGATTATCACCACGTTCTCGACTTCGCCGAGCTCGGCCATGATCGCGTCGACATCCTCGCGGTCGCGCACGGCGTGGACGCCCGGCAGATCGCCGCCGGGCACCGGAAGGGCTCGCGGATCGCCGCCAGTCGCCCAGATCAACTGGCCATAGACGATTGTTTCGCCATCCGCGCAGGTCACGGTATGGGTCGCCGGATCCACCGCCGTCACCGTCCTGCCGAGCAACAAGTCGACCTGCTTGTCCTGCCAATACTGCGCCGGACGGATGTAGAGCCGATCAAACGGACGCTCCTGCGCGAGATATTCCTTGGAGAGCGGCGGCCGCTCATAAGGCATCTCGTTTTCACGGCCCACAATCGCCACGGATCCTTCGTAGCCCGCTCCTCGCAAGGCGATCGCCGCTTGCGCGCCACCGTGGCCGCCGCCGACAATGACGACGTCAAATGCAAGGTCTTTTCCCATCAATCGTTCCTCAACTGGAAACGCTGGATCTTTCCGGTTGCGGTCTTGGGCAACTCGTCGACAAACGTAATCCAGCGCGGATATTTGAACGGCGCCAAATGGTCCTTCACATGGGCCTTGAGGCGATCAGCCAAGGCGTCATCCGGAACAACGCCATTGTGGACAACAACGTACGCATGAGGCTTGACCAAGGCGTCAGCGTCTTCAGCACCAATGACAGCCGCTTCCAGAACGTCCGGATGGCTTGCCAGGGCCTCTTCTACTTCGATCGGCGAAACGTAGATCCCGCCAACCTTCAGCATGTCGTCCGCACGACCGGCGTAGGTCAGCCAACCTTCCTCGTCCATGACGTACTTGTCGCCGCTAACGGTCCATTCGCCCTGGAAGGAGACGATCGACTTCTCGCGATTCCTCCAGTAGCCGATCGCCGTCGTCGGACCGCAAATCTGAAGATTGCCGATCTCACCAGGAGAGGCCTCATCGCCGAGATCGTTGATCAGCCGCACCTTGTAGCCATCGACAACCCGGCCCGTGCACCCGAAGCGGACTTCACCCGGGCGCTGCGACACGAAGATATGCAGCATCTCGGTCGATCCCAGACCGTCGAGCACGTCTGCATTGAACCGTTCCCGAAAGGCACGGGCTATGTGCGCGGGTAGCGCTTCACCGGCAGATGTCGCCATCCGTAAAGCTGGTGCTTCCTCGTGAGACGGGCAGGAAGGATGGGCCAGCCAACCAGCCAGGAAGGTGGGGACACCCCCGAGGACCGAGACCTTATGGTCGCGAACGAGCTTGCTGATTGGCTCTGGCGTGGCGCGTCCGTTGTAGAGCACGACGG
The DNA here is from genome assembly GCA_020446595.1 of Novosphingobium sp. Lineage (GTDB taxonomy): Bacteria > Pseudomonadota > Alphaproteobacteria > Sphingomonadales > Sphingomonadaceae > Novosphingobium. The sequence continues at coordinate 26,956 of JAGREJ010000106.1, forward strand.
TGGCCCCTGCGGCATAAGGAAATGTCAGTGCATTCCCGAGACCATAAGCAAAGAATTGCTTGGCGATCGACAGGACCACATCGTCTTTGCGGTAGCCTGCCGTGCCCAGACCGTAGAGGTTTGCCGTCAGACGCATCGAGGCATGGATATGCATCGCGCCCTTGGGGCGACCGGTTGAACCCGAGGTGTAGAGCCAGAAGGCTACGTCATCGCGGTGCGTCTTTGCCGGCTCAATTGCAGGCTCTGCACCACGCAGTAGGGTTTCGAGATTGAGCCAAGAATTGCCCTCGCTCGAGACGAAGCGAACATGGGGCTCCGATGCCGCGACATCTCGCCATTTGTCCGCCAGTTCTTCGGAAACGAAAACTGCGACCGCGCCGCTGTTGTGGAGGATCCAACTATAGTCGTCTTCGGTCAGGAGGGTGTTAAGCGCAACAGGGACAACACCTGCACGAATAGCCCCCAGGAAGACGGTGGGAAAATCGCGTGTATCGGTCAGACAAACCAGGACACGCTGATCGCGGCGAACTCCGAGCGTCTGGAAAACGCTCGCCATACGGGCGACACGGTCTGCGAGTTCGCGATAGGTGCACGTTCCGTGGATGTCGATGATGGCAACCTTGTCGGGCTGCTCCGCAAGGTTATGAGCAAGCAGATCTTCAGCCGCATTGAAGAAGTCCGGCAGTTCCGCAATGGTACGGGCCTGATCAGTTCTCATCGGTCCTCTCTCTCCGGCGCGCCCGGCTCTCGGGCCGGGTCGCGCCGGCATATTTTCTCAGGAAGCGCGGACGTAGTCGAAATCGAACGTCATGTTGTTGATCCCGCGATCCGGCGGGCTGGTCCAGTTGGCGCACTTGCCGGGCTCGGTGACACCAACCATCAGCGACTTGACATAGCCGCGATCAGCTTCACTTGGCAGGGCAGCCGCAACGGTTTCCGGCGAGCAGGGTTTGCCGGCAGGGTCGAACGACATCCCCGACCAAACGCCCACGCTCCGGTTGAAGCGTTCTGAAGGCAGAGTGAGTTCGTAGTTGAACCCAGCCTTGGCAATCGTGCGGTTCCAACGGGTGAGACCGATACCACAGTCGCGCACGTAGGCATTACGGGTAATCAGGTTCATCGCGTTGCGGGTAGCTACCTGCTCCAGCCCATCGGGCGTGTCGACCTGCTCGAAGGTGTCGAGGCAATCGTGGTCCTCATAGGTGCCCTCGTCCGGGCGGCCCTTGAGGCCGTTGGCCCAGTAGGTCGCGGCATTCGAACTGATCTCGGCTCCGAACAGGTCCAGCGCGGAACTATACCAGAAATTGATGTAGCGCTGCAGCAGCGGCAAGTCGATCACCCCGGCCTTTCGCAGGGTCGCCGGGTCGTCGGTGCCCAGCTTCTGCATTTCATCGAGCGTGCGGCGGATGACGCGTGCGATGCCGGTTTCGCCCACGAACATGTGGTGAGCTTCCTCGGTCAGCATGAAGCTGCAGGTGCGGGCCAGCGGATCGAAGCCGCTCTCGGCCAGCGACTTGAGCTGGTACTTGCCGTCACGATCGGTGAAGTAGGTGAACATGTAGAACGACAGCCAATCGTCGATCGGCTCGTTGAAAGTGCCGAGAATACGCGGATGATCGACATCGCCGGAGTGGCGGTAGAGCATTTCTTCCGCCTCCTCGCGACCGTCGCGACCGAAGTAGGCGTGCAGCAGATAGACCATTGCCCAGAGGTGGCGGCCTTCCTCGACGTTGACCTGGAACAGGTTACGCATGTCATAGAGCGATGGCGCGGTGAGCGCGAGCAAGCGCTGTTGCTCGACGGACGCGGGCTCGGTATCGCCCTGCGTCACGATCAAACGGCGCAGCGCCGAACGGTATTCGCCCGGAACTTGCTGCCAGGCTGGCTTGCCCTTGTGATCGCCGAAGCCGATCGTCCGGTCTTGTTGCTGATCGGCCAAGAAGATGCCCCAGCGATAGTCAGGCATCTTGACGTGGCCAAATGTGGCCCAACCCTTGGCATCGACCGAAGTAGCCGTACGCAGGTAGACCTCGTGACCCTGATAGGTCGTCGGGCCGAGGTCTTTCCACCAGTCGAGAAATGCTGGCTGCCAGTGCTCGAGCGCGCGCTGCAGCGCGCGGTCGTTCGAGAGGTCGACATTGTTCGGAATCTTGGTTTGATAATCAATCGCCATTGAATTTCTCCCGGGCCACCGTCTCTTGCGGGGCGTTCCGTCAGTGATAGGGTTTCCCGCCGTCCAGGAGAGGGTTGGACGACGGGAATTTCGTCAAACGCGCTTCTTGTCGAACTCAGCTCGTTTGCCGGTGCCAAAGAGCTTTAGCGCACCGCCATCGCCCACAGCATTGGGGCGTATGAAGATCCAGTTCTGCCATGCCGAAAGGCGACCAAAGACCTTGGACCAGACGGTCTCAGCGCCCGCAAAGCGCAAGGAAGCTTCCATGCCCGTGCAGGCATCGGGCGACAGGCCGGCTCGCTCGTCGATGGCGAGGCGAACTTCATCTTCCCAATCGATATCGTCAGGTGCGAAGGTCACCAGGCCAAGGTCATGGGCTTCGCCTGATGGAATTGCTGTGCCCGAAATGTCTTCAAGTTCTGCAATCCGGCCATGCGTGCCCAGGAACCGCGACTGAAGCCGGAAGAGGCCGTTGCACATCGGGTAGAGCCCGAAGTTGGCCTTGCCAAGGTGCAAGACGGGCCCGCTCTCGGGGTCCGAAACCAGTTCAAGCATATAGGCTCGATCAGCCGCGAAGGCGAGTTCCGCCAGAGTTCCGGCAAAGGCCGAGCCCGGTTCGATCACCGCGTACATCGAGCGCGAGGAAACGTCGAGACGCGAGAGCGTGCGGCGAAGCATGCCCACGCACTCGTTAACAAACCAGTGGTCGCGATTGGCGAGCAGCATATCGTCGTAAGCAAGAACCTTGGCGCCCTCGCCCTCGGTCTTGAGAACCCAGAGGCCGAGTTCCGGCTCGTTGGTGCGAAGGAGCAGAATCGCGTCGTCGAGCTCGCGTGCCATATGCAGTGGCCAGAAGGCCGTGCCTTGCGCCGCAGCCGCAGCGCCATCGGCGGGCGGCGCGCTGGTCGGAGCCTTGACCACAATCGTTGCAAACCCGCGTGCACGATTGAAGGTCACGTCCACCGTCTCATAGTGGTAACCCACCTCGTCGATCGTGCGCGTTACCGGGGTGAGCTTGACGCCGGTCGCCGCAGTCGGGCGCGGGGTCTGGCTCGCTAGAGCTTCCGCCCGCGCCTTGACGGCCTCATCCCACCGTCCGCGCGGGGCGACATCGTCAACCAGCCCCCAGTCCTTGGCGCGGCGGCCACGCACGCCTTCTTCCGAAGTGCAGAACACGTCAGCGAGATCCTTGCGGACCATGCGCTTGTCGACCACGCGGGTCAGGCCGCCCGTTCCCGGCAGAACCGCGAGCAACGGGACTTCGGGAAGCGAGACTGCCGACGAGCGATCATCGATCAACAGGATCTCGTCACAGGCCAGCGCGACTTCGTAGCCGCCGCCCGCGCAAGTCCCGTTGACTGCGGCAAGAAACTTGAGGCTGCCATTCTGCGACGAATCCTCGAACCCGTTGCGGGTTTCGTTGGTGAACTTGCAAAAGTTCACCTTCCACGCGTGGCTCGAAGTGCCCAGCATGTAGATGTTGGCCCCTGAGCAGAAGATGCGATCGTTCGCGCTGGTCAGGACAACACAGCCGACTTCGGGATGCTCGAACCGCAGGCGCTGCACGATATCATGCAGTTCCATGTCGACGCCGAGATCATAGCTGTTGAGCTTGAGCTTGTAGCCGGGGTTGAGTCCGCCATCGGGATCGACGTTCATCGCGACGGTGGCGATGCGGCCCTCGATGCTGACGTTCCAGTGCCGATATGATTCGCCATCCTGATCATAGGTATACGGCGTTGCCTGGGGGGAAGTTGCCCCGGCGAGTTGAGTTGCCATCGAATCACTCCTCTATCCCGATTACGATCGGCACAATAGGACATTGATCGAGGTCAAACAAGCACTATAATTCATCTCGGCAATGAGGCGACTATCCCTTCCAGCAAATCAAGGGTTTGGGCAAAATCCTGCGACGAGGTGTCGAGGCGGGCGTCCGCCCGGGCATAGTCGGCCTCTCGCGCGGAAAGAATGCTCTTGAGATCGGCCATGGCAGCGCGGTTGCCGCTCATCGGTCGCAAATCGCCTTGTGCGACAACCCGCTGCATGTGGTCTTCAGGAGACGCCTGAAGCCAGACAGTCCAGGCTGACCGGCGCAGTTGCTCGTATAGCTTTCCATCGGCAACAATTGCCCCAGGCGCGGCAATAACGGCCGATCCATTGTTCTGGCAAATCTCCTCCAGAACCTCCGCCTCGTAGCGACCCAATGCCGAGGGCCCGTTGATTTCGAGCAGCAAACCGATCGTGCCGCCATAGCGGCGCTCGATCTCCTTTGATACCTCGAAGAATGGCGCGTTTATACGCTCAGCCAGCGCTTGCCCCAAGGAAGACTTGCCCGCGCCCCTCAACCCGATAAGGGCAACCCGCCTGCCCTTGCCGCCCAATCCCACCGGGCTTTCGCCGAGCCAATCGAGCGTAGCGCGAATGCGTTCAGGGGGCATTCGCCTCAGCAGCTGGGCGACATGTGCCATCTCGCGATCTCGCTCACCCCCGAGGGGAATAAGATCAGCAACGGCGAGACCGAGAGCGTCGGCCACCGCCATCAGCATTTCTATGGACGGATTTCCGGTTCCGGCTTCAAGTCTCGCCAGATAACGCTCCGAGGCGCCCGATGCCGCCGCCAATTGCTTTCGCGTAAAGCCCGCACGTGCGCGTGCGGACCGGATACGGCTGGCAATCTCAAGGCTGGCGGCAGTGCCTTCTGAATCTTGATCGAATTGGGTGGCTTGCATGTCTGCACTATATTGCATATTGAAGTATCATACGAATCATATTTCCGGATGAGGAGCCCTATGTCGAGCGGAAACACGCGCACCGGCATTTTTGTCGCTACGATGACTGGCCTTGCCGACATGTGCGGTGAAGAAGTCGAGATTGCGCTCTCAGGTGCAGGGTTCGACTGCGAACGCCAATTGATGGACGGCCTTGACGCCTCTGCCTTCGAACCCTTCGACCTGATCGTAGTCGTCACCTCAACCTACGGGCATGGCGAGATCCCCGACAACGGCCAGGCTCTGTTCGCTGCGGTCGAAGCCGGATACGATCTCTCCGGCAAGAATTACGCGATCTTCTCGCTTGGTGATCGAACTTACGCCGATACGTTTTGCGCCGCAGGTGATCGTTGGGATGCAGCGCTCACCGCTTGTGGTGCCCGCCGTATTGTTGAAATTGAACGCCACGATGCATCAAGCGGCACACTTGCCGAAGATGTCGCGGGCGAATGGGCTGCCGGCTGGGCGACGCAAATCGGCTGAGGAGAAAGCGATATGGATATTCACGAAGCCGATGCTCAGATGCTTGGTGCCCACGCAGCGATAGGCGGCTTTATCGCCCGCTGCTCGCTCCTCGACTACCGTGTCAGCCAGTTCATGGCACGCTGGTTCTGCGCGCAGGAGAAGCAGAAATTCCTCTCCTATACCCTCAAGGCAATGCCGTTTGCAGAAAAGCGGCAGGTCATCGAGGAACGGCTGACCAATTGGCACAAAGAGCCCGACCTGCTCCGCGCGGCGATGGCAGATGTGGCGGCAGTTCTGGAACGGCGCAACCTTGTCGCCAGTGGCGTGCTCTCACGCCGGTCCTCAGGCAAGCTATGCATCAAGAGCTTCTCGGGCGCGCGCTTCATATCCGAGGCAGGAGCGATCGACATCCTCAACGTCGAGGACCTCGCGGGCTGGTCGGAAAGGGCCAGCGAGCTGGCAGAGCGCATGGTAGCTCTGGGCCTGAAGCTCACTGACACACCCCGCTAAAGCCGCGTTAACGCATCTTCGGACACCAAAAAGGGCCGGAACCCATCGCGAGGTTCCGGCTCTTTTCATGCCTGCCCTTCCTGTCAGGCGATCTTGACGTATTCGTAGTCAATCGGTTGATTGTTGATGCCGATGCGCGGCGGGGCAATCCAGCTCGCATATTCACCCGGGCCATGGCGCGGCTGCATCAACGAGTTGATGAACTGGAGGTCGTCGTCTGTCGGCAGGAACTCGTTCTTGCTTGCATTCCAGGCCTGCTCACTGACGATATCACCCGCGGGCGTGATGAATTGGCCTGCAAATTCGCCAATCCGGCGGTTGAAGCCCTTGTGCGGTTGCGTCAGCTGGAAGTCGATTCCTGCCTTGGCGATCGCTCGGTTCCAGCGTTCGATGCCCGTCTGGCAATCGGCGATGTAATCATCGAGCAGCCGCGCATTGATCGCCCGCAAGGCCGGAACGTCCTCGTCAACGAACTTGCCGTCGATTACCCGGGTGACCGCGTAGGTTGCATCTTCCAGGACATGATCGTCTCCATCGAGCCGGGCTTCGCCGAAGCGACCCTTGAGGCCAGCGGAGAAGGCGGCAGCGGCGTTGCCGGAAATCTCGCTGCCGAACAGGTCTCGGGTTACCGACATATGGAAGTTGGCTTTACGCTGGATCAGCGGCAGGTCGATCACACCCAGAGCGCGAATAGCCTCGACATCATACGGATCGGAGATACCCGCATTCTTCATCGCAGTGCATGTCGCCTCAATCGTGCGCCCGACGCCCGTCTCGCCCACGAACATGTGATGGGCTTCCTCAGTCAGCATGAACCGGCACGAGCGAGACAGCGGATCGAAGCCGCTCTCAGCAAGGCTGGCGAGCTGCATCTTGCCATCGCGGTCAGTGAAATAGGTAAACATGAAGAACGACAGCCAGTCCGGCGTCGCCTCATTGAAGGCGCCGAGGATGCGCGGGTTGTCCTGATGCCCGCTGCGTCTCTCGAGCAAAGCTTGCGCTTCCTCGCGGCCGTCACGGCCGAAGTGCTTCACAAGCAGATAGACCATCGCCCACAGGTGTCGGCCCTCCTCGACATTCACCTGGAACAGGTTGCGCATGTCGTAGAGCGAAGGTGCCGTGCGTCCAAGGTGACGTTGCTGCTCTACCGAGGCTGGTTCGGTATCGGCTTGGACGACGATCAGCCGGCGAAGGAGCGAGCGGTATTCGGCGGGCACTTCCTTCCAAACTGGCTCGCCCTTGTGCTTGCCGAATGGAATGGTACGACCTTCGACTTCCGGCGCCAGAAGGATCCCCCAGCGGTAGTCGGGCATCTTGACGTGACCGAACTTTGCCCAGCCCGCCGGATCGACGCCGACGGCGGTGCGCAGATAAACGTCCGTTGCCTGGAAGCCATCCGGCCCCATGTCCTTCCACCACGAGATGTATTCCGGCTGCCAAGTCTCCAATGCGCGTAGCAGCTGGCGGTCGGACGACAGATCCACATTGTTTGGAATGAGGTCATCATAGTTCACTTCGACAAAGGCATCGGCTTTTACGGATGCATCGTCTTCAATCAGGGTTTCTGGCTCAGCCACAATCATCCTCCATCCGGCTCAACATGCTCTATGCAGCATGTTCAAAATGCACTATCATGCAATTCACGAGGTTCGGTTGATCTGAATCAAATTGCAGGTCGCTGCCACCATTTGAGATACTGGGGAGGATTAGAAAGCATGCTCAGGCAAGTCCTGGTCGGCCCGAGCGGGCTGCGAAGCAGCGAGATTGCCCTCGGAACGATGACATTTGGAGACTCCCGCGCATGGGGCTGCACCGCGAGCGAAGCGGAAGCGATCATGCAATGCTTCGTCGAAGCGGGCGGGACCACGATCGACACCGCTCCGAATTACGGGGATGGCACGAGCGAAGAGATCGTCGGCTCCTTTGCCCGAACCTGCCGTGATGAATTGATCCTCTCTACCAAATTCACAGCCGCATCCTCGGCTCATCCCCTTGCCGGTGGAAACAGCCGCAGAACCATGATGCAGTCGGTCGAGGGAAGTTTGCGCCGATTGCAGACTGACCGCATCGACTTGCTCTGGCTTCACTTCTGGGACGGCACAACGCCCATGGAAGAGATCCTGCGCGGGGTCGACGATCTCGTAAGCTCCGGGAAGATTCTCTATTTTGGAATCTCTGACACGCCTGCCTGGCTGATCTCCCGGGCCGCGACCTTGGCCGAACAGCAACGTCGAGCGCCGGTGATAGGTGTCCAGCTCGAATACAATGCGGCGGTCCGCGGCGTTGAGCGCGACCTCCTTCCAATGGCCGACGCCCTGAACCTCGCTGTGTTCTGCTGGGGCCCGTTGGCGGCCGGCGCCTTGGCCGGTGGGGCTACCCCTCAGCGCCAACCGGGCGACCGCATTCCGCCCCCGCTGCGCGAAGTCCGCAACGCCATTATCGAGATTGCTGATGCGAGCGGCGAAACACCCAGGCGGCTCGCCCTGCGATGGTTAATGCAATCGGGCACCCAACGCATTCCTATCGTCGGCTCGCGGACCGCCGATCAACTCACCCAGATATTGAAAGACGTTGCCACTCCCATTGACGCAGAGACCTTCGCAAAGGTGGATAGCTTGGCATCAGCCGGAGCACTCTTCCCAGGACCGCTGATCCGCTCGTCTTACCTGCGCAAGTTCGCAATGGGCGCTCCAGATCGATTTACTACCCCCATCGCACCCAGATGCTGATGCTGGCTCAGCCGCCGCGCAGCTTTGACGCAATGTCCTCGGGGATCGCAATGCTCTCGATCCCCGGGTTGCCATCTCGTCTGGGTGCGGCCCATACGCGGACTTCGGTCGCTTCAATACAAACCTGGCCATCCTTCATCAGGCGGTGTTCGACCCCGAAGCTCGACCGTCCGACGCGGCTGATTGAAGTCTCGATCTGGACCTCATCACCAAAGCTGGCGGGCGAAGCGAACTTTGCACCGGTATCGACCATCGGCCAGCCGATGATGCCATGTTCACTGATCAGCGCCGCCTTCTTCATTCCTGTCGCAGCTTCGATCAAGCGCGAAGTCGAGGTGTCGAAGGCCGCGAAGAAACGAGGATAGAACACAATTCCAGCAGGGTCGCAATCACCCCATTCGACGATCCATGTCCTCGTATTAGTAAACATCGAACTTCTCTTTCATAATCGGTCGCTGAGCCCCCAACGGCAGCAGACTTCGGAGTAAGCGCAAATGGCAGATCAAAACGGAAAGACCAAAGAGCAAATTATCGTGGAGGCCGCCACTGTCATCGTTTTTCGGAACGGCCAATCTGGGCCTCCCGAAATCCTGATGATCCAGCGCGCCAAGGAGTTGGCCTTTGCCGGATCGGCCGTGGTTTTCCCCGGCGGCAAAATTCACGAAAGCGACCGCAAGATCGCTAAATGCGCGGCACAGCCCAGTTGCATCCATGGTCCCGCACGCATCGCCGCAATCCGTGAACTGATCGAAGAGACCGGCCTTGTGATTGGAATTGCCGAACGGGCGAACGCTAAACAGGCGCACACGGCACGCACCATGCTCACGGTAAAGGAAGATCTCGCGCCCGTGCTCGACCGTTTCGGCTGGACACTCGACCTCGAAGCCCTCGTCCCGTTCGCGCATTGGGTTCCGACGTTCAAACCAGGCAGGGTCTTTGACACCCGTTTCTACCTTGCCAACATCGGCAGCGGAAATGTTGACCTCACTCCCGACCTTGGCGAAAGTACCCGGCTGTTCTGGACCAGCGCCCGAGAAGCGCTTGACCTGATCGACACCGGAGAAATCAAGGCGATCTATCCTACCCGTCGCAACCTTGAGCGTCTCGCACAGCATACGAGCTTCGAGGAAGTTGCGATGCATGCCCGGAGTACCCCGGCGCAAACCGTGTCGCCTTGGATTGTCCAGACTGGTGCGCAAGACATGCTGCATATACCCGAAGGCCTCGGCTATCCCGTCACCGCGGCCCCACTTTCTCAAATCATGATTGACTGAGGATAGCCGAACACCCAGGGCGGGCGCCATTCATCCAGCCCGTGCAGCGTCAAATGCTGCAAAGCTGCCGCCCTCACCTGCCAGCTCCCGGAGCAGCGGTGCCGGTTGCCAGTAATGGCCAAGGCGGGCGTGCCAATATTCGATGCGGGCCAGCACGTGCGGAAGTCCGAGAGTGTCGGCATAGAACATCGGTCCACCCAGGTGGCGCGGGAAACCGAACCCATGCACCCAGACCACATCGATGTCGGCGGCGCGGTAGGCAATACCCTCCTCAAGGATCTGGGCGCCGACGTTGATCAACTGAAGAACGAAGCGCTCAACGATCTCCTGGTCAGTGAACTGTCCGTCGTCAGAACATTTGGCGCAGATCGCGGCGTAGATTAGCGGATTGCGGGCCTCGTCTGGGGATTGATGTTAGGCGGCGAGCTTGCGGTGCTGCAAGCGCCGATGTTCGATGGTCTGTCGCTTGATCCTTTCGCGCTGCTGGATGATGGCTGCCGCCCTGCCGAAGTAGGCGTCGGCGGGCGTCACGTTGTTCAGGCTCTCGTGGTAACGCTGGTGGTTGTAGTGCTCGACGAAGGCCTCGATCTGGACCTCGAGGTCGCCGGGCAGGAAGTAGTTCTCCAGCAGGATGCGGTTCTTCAGGGTTTGGTGCCAACGTTCGATCTTGCCCTGGGTCTGCGGGTGACACGGGGCACCGCGCACATGGCTCATTTTCCGGGCCTCGATGTATTCGGCGAGTTCACCGGCTA
>JAGREJ010000107.1:0-4506 GCA_020446595.1 Novosphingobium sp.
CACCCCGCTCGCAAAGGCATTCTCGCCCAAGGCGGCGATGAGCCAGCTCGACGAGATAAAGGGCCTGACCGATTCGCTGATCGATGCCGTCATCGATCAGGGCCACTGCGAGTTCATTTCGTCGATCGCTGAACCGCTCCCGGTCACGGTGTTCCTGCAAATGTTCGGCTTGCCGGTCGATCGCCTCGCCGAATTCCGCGATCTCGTCCACGAGGTGCTCAACCCGCCGCCCGGAGTCGATCCGGGACCGATGATCCTGCGCAAGGTGGCCGATGCCTTGACCGACGACATCGCCGCGCGTCGCGACAATCCGCAAGGCGATATCCTCAGCCAGCTCTGGGCGCTGGAGGTCGATGGCCAGCCGATGACCATGGACGTCATGGAGGACTATGCCGTCCTGCTGTTCATCGCCGGTCTCGATACGGTCATCAACGCGATGGGCTTTGCCGTGCGTCACCTTGCCGAACACCAGGATCTGCAGGCCAGCCTGCGCGCCGACCCGTCGCAAATTCCCGACGCGGTCGAGGAAATGCTGCGCCGCTACTCCTTCGTCGTGCCGCTGCGCAGGGTCGCTCGCGATGCCGAACTGGGCGGCTTCCAGCTCAAGGCCGGCGACAACCTGATGTTGCACCTTGCCAGCGCCGACCTCGACCAGCGCAAGTTCGACCGGCCCGACGAGTTCGACATCACACGCGACTTGAAGTCGCACGTCGCTTTCGGCGGCGGCCCCCACCGCTGCGTCGGCATGCACCTCGCGCGGATCGAACTGCACACGCTCTATCGCCAGTTGCTTTCGCGCTTGCCGATGTGGCGGCTCGATCCCGAACACCCGCCCACCTATCACAGCGGCAACGTGATCGCGGTCGATTCACTTCATATCCGCTGGGATTGATCGTTCGCATCGGCGAATATTTTTCCCGATACATGAAAGAGGCGATGAGCTAGCCTGCCCCTGAAGATACAGGGGAGGATGGCCTGAGTACCGAGCAACTGACCGCGCGCGGCGAGTGGAGGCGCTACTGGCCGCTCGTCACCGCGACATCGGCAGGCATGGCGCTTGCGGGAATGTTGAGCGCCGTGTTCGGCGTGTTGCTCGAACCAATCGAGGCCGAACTGGGCTGGAGCCGCGCCGAAATATCGAGCGGCCCCTTCGTGGTTTCGATCATGGGCCTGTTCCTGGCGGCTCCGGCAGGACACCTGATCGACCGCTGGGGCTCGCGGCTGACCGGCGTGATCACGATCACCTGCACGTTCCTCGCGATCCTGGGCATGGCCATGGTCGGAAAGCACCTGTGGCACTGGTGGGCGGCTTGGTCGGTATTCGGGATCGCCGGCGCCTTTACCTCGACAGTCTGGATGGCCCCGGTCTCGACCCTGTTCGACAAGGGTCGGGGCATGGCCATTGCCGTGACAATCGCGGGCGCCAGCATCAGTTCGATTGCCGCACCGCCGATCTGCGAATGGTTCGTGCAACATTACGGCTGGCGCACGGCCTTCGTGGCGCTGGCCATCATGTGGTGCGGATTGACCCTGCCGCTGGTTCTTTCCTTCGTGCCCGGGCCCGTCGCCCGGACCGACGCCAAGACCGAGGCGGCGAGCGATCCCGACACGGCACACACCTTCGGCGGCCTGTCGCCACGAGAGGGCCTCACCTCGCGCGCCTTCTGGCTGATTTTCGGCGCCTCTATGATTAGCGGGCTGACCGGCCTTGCCCTGATCCTCAACCTCGTTCCGATACTGACCTTTACCGGTATCGCGCGCGCCGATGCGATCGCGATGGTGAGCGCAATGGGCGTTGCCTCGCTGGCGGGGCGGCTGATTGCGGGCTGGTTGATGGACACGTTCGACATCCGCATGCTGGCGGTTGCCGGCGGCCTGCTGTCGACCATGCTGCCGCTCACCCTGATCTTCGCGCCGGGCGTGGTGTGGATCACCATGGCAGCACTGATCTTCCACGCACTGGTCGGAGGGCTGAGGATGAGTGCGGTGATCTACATGACCAGCACCTATCTCGGCGCGCTCAGCTTCGGACTTTTCTACGGTGCGATCACCACCACCACGACGGTTGCGCAGGGACTAGGCCCGCTGATCGCCAACTACATCTACGACCAGACGCAATCCTACCTTCCAGCGATCTGGGCGGCGGTGCCCGGCTTCCTGCTGACCGCGCTGTGCTTTGCCGCGCTCGGGCCGAAGCCGGACTTCTCGCGGCCCGTCGAAGGCGGTTAACCCAGCAGCAGCGGGTCGTACTTGTCCCACTCCTTGCCCGGACCACGGGTGAAGCCAAGGTCGGCGGCGACATCGTCGAGCTGCATTTCGAGGTAGGGGTCGTAATCGACCATGAACAGCGGCATCTTCACCGCCTGCCCCGCCGCGAAACCCAGCGTCATCGCCTCGATCGTGATCGGAACGCCCTGCGGATAGTTGTAAAGCTTGTTCACAAGGAAGGTCGAGCAGGTCATGTCCGCCGCCTTGCCGATGGCCAGCGCGAACTCGGGCGAGAAATAGTTGTGGATCGAAGCGACCGTCATCGAATTGACGCCATGCTCGCCCGCCATGTTGGTGCCGAAGCCGGAGACGATGTGGCTCATGTCATGGGCATTCACCATCATCTTGTGGACATATTCGAGATCGTTGGCGGGCGGATCGGTGCGCATGAAGAACATCTCCAGCCCCGACTCCTCGATGAATTCAAGCACCGCATGGCCCAACGTGCCCGGCGCGCAGCTCGCGAGGTGATCGCGATCGAACTGAAGCTGCTTGCGCGCATCGAGCCAGGCGGCGAATTCGGGATTCTTCTCGCGCTCGGCCTGGATCAGGCGCGTATTCGCGGCCCAGTCCTGCACGTCGGCAATACCGCGCACCATGTCCGGAATATCGTAGGTGGTCGCGATATCGTCACCAAAGCGGCGCAGCGACATGTTGTTAAATGCGTGCTTGAACAGCGGGCTGTTGAGATAGACAGACGTCGTATTCGCAACGCTGCCCGCGACCGGCTCCTGATCGCCGCGCATATAGGCAACTTCCTGCGGCAGCATGCCATGGGCGCGGACATAGACCCGCTTTGCCTCGTCGCTCACAAGCTGGACTTGCTCGGTCATCGTCAATCCTCTCACCGCGAATATTAGTCCCGCACGGTATCTTTAAATTGCACCAAGTGCAACGGCTATAGCTTGCCGAACTTCGCTTCGTATCCGGCGCTGTCTCCGGCCGACAACAGCCGCGCCTGCTCCACCCAGTCGTCGCGGCGGATGCGCCCGGCAAAGGCGCCCAATTGCGCATCGACCCGGTCTATCTCCGCATCGTCCCACGCTGCGATCTGGGCGAAGCTCGATACGCCGAGGCCCTGCAAGAGCGCCGCGATCTTCGGGCCGAGCCCCTTGATGCGGGTAAGATCGTCGTCCGAAGCAGGAGCGGATGGGGGGGCGGGAGGCTCTGCCGCCGCCAGCTCGACCTCGTCCTGCGCGGCGACGGCGACGATCTCGCCCACCCCCGCCATGGTTCCGGCTGCCGCGGGCGGGGACAGGTCTGCGGCCGAAGGTGCATCGATCAGCGCCTGATTGCGCTGGGCGGGCGCCGCGCCCTCGTCGAGCACGTCCGGCCTGTGCTCGCGCTTACCCGCGTCGCTCGACCCGCGCGCGAAGATCCACCAGGCGACCAGCAGGCCGATCAGCAGGGCAAGAGCGAAAACGATCCAGTTCGCTTCGATCATTTGCAACATGTCAGTTCCCTCGATTCCAGATTGCCCAGCCCAGGCCGAACCCGGCCAGATAGGCCATCAGCATCAGCACAACCATTTCCAGCCAGAGCGGCATTACTCGAAGTCCCCTTTCAGCCCGGACCCGGCGTATCGATGGGCGTCGGCGCGAGCGGCGCCTTTTCGATCACCGAAAATTCAATGCGGCGATTGGCCGGGTCGTCGGCAGCCAGACCTTCCAGCGGCTTTTCCGAGCCAAGGCCGCTGGCGCGCAGGCCATCGGCGGGAATGCCTCTGCCAACCAGCGCCCAGCGCACCGCGTCGGCGCGGGCGCGGGACAGCGCCCGGTTGGCGGTTTCATCGCCGTTGCTGTCGGTGTGGCCGGTGACCGCGATAATCCCGCCGAGGCAGGGCCGCAGCGAGGCGGCGACCTCGTCGAGGACTTCCTCGCTCGCCGCATCGATCGATGCGCTGGCTTCGGCGAAACGGATCGAGCGCGCCTTGAGGATCGCCTCGACGTCCTGCTGGCAATGCAGGCTGGCATTTGGCGGCGGGCCTTCGCCCTCATCGTCGATTGCTCGCGGCGCAGGCTCGCGCCATGACGCGCCGCCGACACCCGGCACGGACGCTATCGCGGCAGCGGCGCGCGCGCGCGTCCTGTCGGAGAGGTCCGCGCCGCCCGACAGCATGGCATGGCGCGTCAACCAGCCTCCGGGCAGCACCAGCGATATTGAAATTCCCTTGCCGCCGGCCTCGTCGCGCGCACGTTCGGCAGCCTCTGACAGCTGCGCGACCAGCGCCGGGCCGCT
>JAGREJ010000107.1:4567-5162 GCA_020446595.1 Novosphingobium sp.
AGGGAGACAAGCTTCACGGGCCAAGGCGATAGCCTGCCCGGCCCGTGCGCTCAACCTGTCTGCGTCAGCCGCCTTTCAGCGAATCGGCCACGCCGACCAGTTCGAGGAACTCCTGCCGCCAGAAGTCGCCCTGACCCTTCGCGAGCGCCGCGACATCGTCATAGCTGAAGTCCATCATCATCTCGTCGCCGCGCATGGTCTGCCCGAAGGCGGCGACAGCGGCAGCGAAAGCGAAGTCGCCGGTCGGGCGCGTGCTGGTCGCCATGGCACGAGCGGGCACGACCCGCTCGATCAGGCGGGAGGTGCTGCCGTTCGGCAGCTTGTAGCGCAGCTTGACGTGGGCAAGCTCGCCCGAACGGGTGCTTGCCGCCTCGGGCAGCGGATCTTCATAGCGGCGCGGCGCGATCCAGCCTTTCGCACCCGCGGGCACGATCTCATAGATCGCGGTCACCTGATGACCCGCGCCGATGTCGCCCGCATCGACCTTGTCGTTGTCGAAATCCTCCTCGCGCAGCGCCCGGTTCTCGTATCCGAGCAGGCGGTATTGCGACACGACGGCGGGATTGAACTCGACCTGGATCTTCACGTCCTTGGC
>JAGREJ010000108.1 GCA_020446595.1 Novosphingobium sp.
CAGATGGTGGGCTTTCCCGGCACGCGCGGTCCCGGTTTCGACACTGCCTATATGAAGCCCGGCACCCAGAACGTCTGCGCCAAGCCGCATGCGATCCAGGTCGATCAGTCGGGCGAGCGTTACATGAACGAGGCAAGCTCTTACGAGCATATCTGCCAGACCATGATGGAGCGTGACGCCGTGGTGCCCGCGATCCCGAGCTGGGCGATCATGGACAGCCAGTACATGATAAAATACCCGCTGCACAACAAGATGGGATCGCGCATTCCCAAGGGCTGGCGCGAGAGCGGCTGGCTCAAGGAAGGCAACACCATCGAGGAACTGGCCGAAAAGATCGGCGTGCCGCCCGAGAAACTGCGCGCCACGGTCGACCGGTGGAACGGCTTCGTCGATGCCGGGCTGGACGCCGATTTCCAGCGTGGCTGCGACCGCGAATACCAGGGCTATCTCGGGGACCATCTGGCGCCGCAGGGGCCTGCCCGCACGCTCGGCAAGATCGAGAAAGGGCCGTTCTATGCCGTCGATGTCGTGCCCGGTGACGTCGATACCTATGGCGGCGTCATGACCGACTGCGAGGCGCGCGTGCTCAAGAAAGACGGTTCGCCCTTCGGCAACCTCTATGCGTGCGGCATCACTACGGCATCGCCGATGGGCGACGTCTATCCAGGGGCGGGGGCAAGTATCGGTCCTTCCATGACCTTTGGCTGGATCGCGGCCAGGCATGCGGCGGGCCTCGGCAATCAGGATTTGACCTGAACCGATGACGCTTACGATTGAGGGCCTCAAGGCCGATGGCTGGCGGGAATTGCGCTCGTCAGGTTTTACCAGTGCGATAGGGCAGGTTCTGTTTCGGACAGACCGGGGCGGGCTGGAGGCAGGTTTTATCGCGCCCGAAGGCATCGGCAACGACAATGCGGAAGGCGACATGGTCCACGGCGGCGCGCTAATGACCTTTGCCGATATCGTCCTTGGTTTTGCCGCCTCCAAGGCGGCACAAATCGCTTACTGCGTGACCGTCCAGATGAATTACCAGTTTGCCGGATCGGCGCGAATCGGCCAGTTCGTCAGTTGCAAGGCGGAAGTCGTGCGGCAGACGCGGTCGCTGGTGTTCATGCGCGGTTTGATCCGGGTCGGTGACCAGGACATCGGCGCGGTCGATGCGCTGTTCAAGCCGATCCGGTCGCAGTAGTCGGGTCGCCAAAGAAATGGAAAAGGGGAGAAGGGTATGAAGCGGCTTGACGGAAAGGTAATCGTGCTTGCGGGATCGGGAGCGATCGGCGGGGCCTGCGCGCGCCGCTACGCCAGCGAAGGCGCAACCGTGGTCATCGGCGACCGCAATGCGGACGTCGCTGCTGCATCCGCCGAGGAACTCGCGGCGGCCGGCGGCAAGGCGGTTAGCCAGCACCTCGACGGCACCAGTGCGGAATCGATTCAGTCTTTGGTCGACCGCGCCGTCACGGATTTCGGCGGTATCGACTGTTTCCACGCCAATTACGCCAGCTTCGTCGATGGCACGATCAGCGTCGATGTGATCGACCTGCCGATGGAGCTGTGGGACGAGGAAATGGAAGTCGATGCGCGCGGCTTCGTGCTGTGCACCAAGGCGGCGATCCCCGAACTGCTCAAGCGCGGCGGCGGAGCGATGCTCTACACCAGTTCGGGCGCGGCCTATGAGGTAGCGCCGATCCGCGTCGCCTATTCGATGGCCAAGGCCTCGATCCTCGCGCTGATGCGCCATGTCGCGACGCGGTTCGGACCGCAGAACATCCGCGCCAACGTGATTGCGCCGGGGCTCGTCATGCACCCGCGGCTCGAAAAGAAGTTCTCCGAGGAGGAGAAGCGCCGGTTCATGCGTTCGAACATGTTCAAGGATCGCCTGGGCGAACCCGACGATATTGCCGCGATGGCCGCGTTCCTGATGTCGCCGGACGCGAAATACGTCACCGCGCAGGTGATGTGCGTCGATGGCGGAGCGACCTCGCGGGCCTAGTCGGGAAATTTACCCTCGGTCGATACCAGAATATCCTCGCCCTCGATCCGGACCTCGTAGGTCTTGATCGGGAAGATTGCGGGCGGATTGAGCGGCTTGCCGGTCTCCAGATCGAACCGCGCGCCGTGGATCGGGCAGGCGATCCAGCCACCGCGCATGCGCCCTTCGTCGAGCGGTTCGAGCACGTGGCTGCACTGGTTCTCTACCGCGAATATGCGGTCCTTGGTGTTGCACAGCAGCACCTTCTGGTCTTCGACCGTGACGCATTTCTTGCCGCCGGGGGGCACCTCGTCGAGACGGGCAACCGCGAGGAATGTGGGTTCGGTCATGATGCGTACTTCGTTCCTGTTTAGACCGGGTTGCATGATCGCCGGATATGGCCGAACGCCCTGATGTCTGATTCGCAGGCGTGACTAGCGGCGCAGGCGCGGCATGTCACCACGTGCGAAACAATCGCATCGAGGGAGAGACGAGGAACATGATCGGCGAAGACACACTCGACATTGGCGGGCAGGTCGCGCTCGTAACCGGCGCGGGCAAGGGCGTCGGGCGGGGCATCGCGCTCGAACTTGCAAAGCACAATGCCGGGGGCATCGCGGTCAACGACTTCGACGCGGGCCGCGCCAACGAGGTGGTCGAGGAAGTGCGTGCGATGGGCGTCAAGGCCGTGCCCGCCGTCTTCGACGTGACGGACCGCGGTGCCGTCGCGACCGTCTATGAAAAGGTCACCGCCGAATTGGGTGCGCCAACGATCCTTGTAAACAACGCCGGAAATGCCGGCCCTGACGGAACCTTCGATCTCGGCCCTCCGTTCTGGGACGAGGATCCGGCGGTGTGGAACAAATACATCGCCACGAATTTCTACGGCGTGCTCAATTGCTGCCACGTGGCCTTGCCCTACATGGTTGAGGCGGGGCGCGGCAGGGTCGTCACCATCGTCTCGGACTCGGGGCGCGTGGGTGAACCAAGGCTTGCCGTCTATGCCGCGGCGAAGGCTGGCGCGGCGGGCTTTATGCGCTCCCTCGCCAAGGATGCCGGGCGCCATGGCATCACATGCAATTCGATTGCGCTCGGCTCGATCCAGACGATGCAGACGCCCGAACAGTTCGAGGCCTACAAGCAGACCGACCAGTACAAGAAGGCCATCGCGCAATACACGATCCGGCGCTACGGTCAGCCCGAGGACGTATCGGGTCTGGCCGCGTTCCTGTGCTCGGACCGGGCTTCGTGGATCACCGGACAGACCTATCCGGTCAACGGTGGCTATTCCATGGCGCAATAGGGCCGACAATCAGCTAATTATTTCGCGCGGGCGCTGCCATTCGCCCTTGACGAATGGGCCGCCACAGTGAAGCTTTCGCCCGTCAAACTTGAGGGAGAACCCAATGCCAAGCCCAGCGTATCACGCGCCGGATACCGTTAAAGAGGCAACCGACTTGCTTGCCGCCAACAAGGGCGCAAAGCCGCTCGCGGGCGGAACCGATCTGATCGTGCAGATGCAGTCGGGACGTATGGCGCCTGCGGCCATCGTCGATCTCAAGCGGATCGCTGGCCTGAAAGAAATTCGCGAGGAGGCGGATCATTTCGCCATTGGCGCTGCTGTTCCGTGCACATCGCTCAAGAATAACGCGGCGCTTGTCGCCGAGTGGCCGGGCGTGGTCGAGGCCGCGAACCTGATCGGTTCGGTCCAGGTGCGCAATCGCGCGACCATGGCCGGCAACCTGTGTAATGCTTCGCCTGCCGCCGATAGCGTTCCCGCGCTGGTCGCGGCCGGGGCCTCGGTCGTGGTCGCAGGACCTTCCGGCGAGCGCGAAGTGCCGGTCGAGCAGATCCCGACCGGGCCGGGCAAGACCTCGCTGGGCGACGGCGAATTTGTCAGCGAAATCCGCATTCCGCGCAAGGCCAAGGGTGGCTCGGACGCCTATCTGCGCTCGATCCCGCGCACCGAGATGGACATCGCCGTGGTTGGCGCGGGCGCTCAGGTCGTCCTGGACGAGAGCGGCACCTGCACGGCGGCGCGGATCGCCATCGGCGCAGCCGCGCCCACCGTGCTGCTGGTGGAAGACGCGGGCAAGGCGCTGGTCGGAAGCAAGCTTGATGATGCAGCCATTGCGAAAATGATGGAGGCGGTCAGTGCCGCCTGCAACCCGATCGACGACAAGCGCGGCACGGTTGCCTACCGCAAGGCGACCGCGGGCGTTCTCGCCAAGCGCGTAGTAGAGATTGCCCGCCAGCGGGCTGGAGGAAACTGATGAGCCGGATACACGTTACTACCACCGTCAATGGCGACGAGCGCGAATACCTGTGCGCTCC
>JAGREJ010000109.1 GCA_020446595.1 Novosphingobium sp.
GCGACGACATCGTATTGCTCTTCGCGGCCCGCGATCTTGAACGGCTGGTTGATGACGAGACGCAGCGACGGACGCGCGAAATAGACTTCCTGGTCGCGGCCGTTGACGGTGACCTTGCCGCTGCCCGGCTTGAGCCAGACGCGTGCGACGGCGTCCTTGCGGCGACCGGTGGCATAGGCGCGGCCCTGGCCATCGAGCTCCTGCGGGCGCAGCGGCGCGCTCGGCGTGGCGGGAGCGGTCGGTGCCTCGGGCGCTTCCGGGGCAGGTGCTTCGCCGGTCAGATCCTTGAGATCGGACAGGCTTTCGACGGTATCGGTATCGGACATCATGCGCCCACCTTGTTCTTGCGATTCATGGAAGCCACGTCGAGCGGCTGGGGCTGTGTGCCTGCATGGGGATGCTCGCTGCCTGCATAGAGATGCAGCGCACGCATCTGCGCCCGGCCAAGCGGGCCGCGCGGAATCATGCGTTCAACCGCCTTTTCGAGGACGCGCTCGGGAAAGCGGCCATCGAGCACCTTCTCGGCGGTCACGCCCTTGATGCCGCCGGCATAGCCGGTGTGCTTGTAATAGGTCTTCTGGCCGAGCTTGTTGCCGGTGAACCGCACCTTGTCGGCGTTGATGACGACGACATGATCGCCGCAATCGACGTGCGGGGTGAAGCTCGGCTTGTGCTTGCCGCGCAGGAGATTGGCGACAACCACCGCGAGCCTGCCGACGACGAGACCTTCGGCGTCGATCAGGTGCCATTTCTTTTCCACCTCGGCCGGTTTGATCGACCGGGTGACCTTGCTGAGCGCCTTCATGGCCACTCCTTTCCGATAGAATATTCGCGTGCCGCCGTTAGCCCGGAGCCGCGAGGAAGGCGGCCCATTCGACAAAAACGCTGCGCAAGTCAAGCGAAACCGGGCTTCTGCGGAGAGGTAAAATAATACCTCTCAAGAAAACGACCACTGCTCGGTCAGCCCTTGGGGGCCAGCGTCCAGGTTTCGAGCGTGACCCGCGTGGTATCGCCCAGACGGGTCGTCACTTCGCGCTGGAACATGGTCACCAGACCAGACGCGGCATCGACCTGCGCCTCGGTGGAAATCGCAACCTCGCCGGTCTTGCCGCCGGGCAGGGACATGACCTGCGAGCTGCTGTGCTTGCCGGGGACGGGCCGGAACAGGTCTTCCGGCCAGACGGTCTGCACCGGATTCGCAGCGGTCTGGCCGATAAAGCCGTGCGCGTCGCGCGCTTCGGCGGGGGCGAGACCCGCCGGGATCATGCCACTAGCCACTCGCCCGGCCGACTGCGCGAAGTCCTGCTGTTGCCTGTCGCCCGCCGCCAGAAACCGGCCGCTCGCATCGATCCGCATCGGAAACATGCCGGTGTCCGGTCGTGCCCGCTCAAGCGCGGCGAGCGCCTCGAACCGCGCGGGCGCCTCGATCTCGACGTCTATCAGCTCGCCCTCAATGCGATAGCCGCCGTCCACGCGCACGAAGCGCACTTCGTAGCTGCGCGAGGTCGAAATCTCGATGCCTCCCGGCAGCGGACGTCGCAGAACCCGTGTCAGCACCATGGGTTCGAATGAGGGCACGAAGGCCCCGAGTGCGTTGGCGGCGACAGGTGCTGGCGCAAGGGCCAATGCGGTGAGCGGCAGCACGGCTGCGGCGCTGGCCAGCACCACTGTGCGCAGATGCCTCCCGCGCACCGATGCGCCGGAATGACCGCCAGACCTCCTGCCCGGCCCGATCATGGCACGCAGCTGCCCATCGCCTGAACTACCCCCGTTTGCGCGGCGGGATTCCCGATCCGCCGTGCCTGTTCCCCCAGTATTCCTACTTATCCACAAGTAGCGCCAAGTGCCGCAAGAGAAAAGGAATATCGCGTTCAGCCCTGCCTGCCAGTCGCATGGGCGCCCCAGACAGCGGATGCGACAACGAGCGCACCGGTCAATTGATGAAGCACGGCAAGCCAAAGCGCCACGCCCGACCAGACAGTCGCCACGCCGAGCAGGATCTGAGTGCCGAACGCGCAGTGTATCGCGATCGACACGTCGCGTCGGCCCAATGCCCGCAACTGGCGCGCCAGCGCGACAAGCACACCGACCACCACGAAGGCCCACCAGCGGTGGATGAAATGGACGAGGAACGGATCGTTGAACAGTGCATGCGACAGGCCCATCGACCAGTCGATGCCTTCGGGCCACACGCTGCCTTGCATCAAGGGCCAGGAGTTTGCCGAAAACCAGCCGCCGCCTGCGACCGGCCCGGCCCGCATCCCGGCGACCAGCGCGCCGTAAAGCACCTGAACGGCGACAGTCGCGAGCGCCACGGCACCGAGCCGCGTCAACCGTGCCGACTGCCTGCCCTCCCGCAGCCCCAGCAGATCGAGCGCGGTCCACACCAGTGCGCCGAGCGTGAACAGCGCGACGCCAAGGTGCGCGGCGAGCCGCACATGGCTGACCTTGACATCGGCGCTGAGGCCAGAGGTCACCATCCACCAGCCGACTGCACCCTGAAGCCCGCCGAGCGCCAGAAGGGCGAGCAGGCGCGGCTTGTATCCCGCCGGAATGGATCCCCTGATCCAGAACCACGCCAGCGGCAGGGCGAAGGCCACTCCCGCCAGCCGGGCCAGCAGGCGATGCACCCATTCCCAGAAATAGATGAACTTGTACTGCGCCAGCGACATGCCCGCCGGGCCGTTCACTTCGACATATTGCGGGATCTGCTTGTAGGCTTCGAATTCGCGCTGCCACGCCGCTTCGCTGAGCGGCGGGACCACGCCCGTCACCGGCTTCCACTGCGTGATCGACAGACCCGATTCGGTCAGCCGGGTGATCCCGCCGACCACCACGATCAGGCAGACGAGCGCGGCAACCGCGAAAAGCCATCGTGCGATGGCGCGGGCATTGTCCTGTGCGCTGGGGCTTGAGGAGTGCGGTTCCATGACCGGCTCCTCTAGCCAAGAGCCCGCCGCGATCAAGAACGGATCGATGCCCGCTTGCCGAATGATACAACATCACATAACTAGCTCGCATGCAGCGCGCGCTCCTCTCGATTCGCGACCGGTTCGACCGGGCCGGGATTTTCCTGTCCGGGCTGTGCGTGGTGCATTGTGTGCTCGGACTGGTCATCGTCTCGGTCCTCGGGCTGGGAGGCGGAGCCCTGCTCGCCCCGGCAATCCACCGCGTCGGCCTCGGGCTCGCCGTGGTGATCGGCGTGGTCGCGCTCGGCGCCGGATTCGCGCGGCATGGCCGCTCGGCGCCGCTGATGCTGGGCGCGCTTGGCCTGTCGCTGATGGCGCTGGCGCTCTTTGCGGAGCATGGGCTGAGCGAGGCGGTGCTGACCATCGGCGGCGTCGGCATTGTCGCCGCTGCCCACCTGTGGAACTTGCGCGGCGCGCATTGAACGCTATCTGCGAGCGCATGGCCGCAGATTCTTCCCTTTCGCTCTCCCTTACCGTCAACGGCGAACCACGCCGCATTGCGGACGGCGCGACGATTGCCGACCTCGTGCACTCGCTGGAACTCGAAGTGAAGAAGGTCGCGGTTGAGCGTAATGGCGAGATCGTACCGCGCTCGACGCTGGGCGAGGTCATGCTCGCCGATGGCGACGTGCT
>JAGREJ010000110.1 GCA_020446595.1 Novosphingobium sp.
GACCGACCACAGGTAGAACAGCGTTGTCGGCAATTCGGCGATATCCATCGCTGGCGGGCTTTGCCATTGCGCTTCGAGCTTCATGCCGCGCGCCTTGGCCGCGGGGAAATAGTCGCTGCGATAGGCCTGACGTATTTGCGCTGCCATGCCGGGTTTGGCCTCGATCTCGTCGAGGATCAGAATTCGCATCTTCTTAGCCATCGCCGCGCAATTCCTTTGCAAAGGCGACCGTTGCCCCCGCGCCTGCACGCACGAAGCCCGAATCCGCACCATAGGCGAGGAAGGTCATGCCGATTGCCGCAAGCTGGCGCGCGCTGTCCTCGCCGAGCGCCGCACAGCCGGGGATCTTGCCGTGCCTGTTCGACGCTTCGACCACCTTCTTGCAGCAATCGAGAATCGCGTCCGACATTTGCAGCGACAGGCCATGGCCCAGCGACAGCGCGAGGTCGACCGGGCCGACGAACAGCCCATCGACACCGGGAGTCGCGGCGATGGCGTCGAGATTATCCATCGCCTCGGCGGTTTCGATCATGACGAAGCACAGCGGTTCGATGGTATCGCCCTGGGGCGAATAGTAGCTGCGCACCCTGCCGAACGAGCGGTTGCCGTGGGGCGGATAACGACAGGCCTGTGCCGCGACACGGGCGTCTTCCGGCGTCGAGACCATCGGCACGATCACGCCGCCGGCGCCAAGGTCGAGCGTGCGCATAATGTAATCGGCGGTGCACCACGGCACGCGAACCAGTGTCTGGGTGCCGCCCAGTTCGACCGCGCGCAAGGTGTCGATCATGTTGTGCCAGTCGATCCCGCCGTGCTGGCCGTCGAGCGCAACGAAATCGAGCCCGGCGCGGCCCATCAGCTCCGCCGAAACGCCGTTGCCGATGGTTGCCCAGCTGCCGAGCGCGGGCTTGCCTGCCGCGTGCCTCTCTCTCACCTTGTCCAAATCAGGTTCTCCTGCCCAACAGCTTGAGTTTGCATTTCGCCGTGAGCGAGTCAAAGGATAGTCCGTGCGCGAGGGAGAGAGATTGCGATGGCGGACGAGTTCGGGGACACCCTTGCCACGATTGTCGGCGAGAAGAGCGTTCAGCGCGGCGAGCATATCGACGAACGCTACCGCAAGGACCTGACCGGCAAATATGCGACGGCCCCCGGCTGGGCGGTGCGGCCCGGATCGACCGCCGAGGTTTCCGCGATCATGAAGGCCGCGCACGCGGCGGGCATTCCGGTCACCGTGATTGGCGGACAAAGCGGCACTTCCGGCGCGGCAGTGCCGGTCGATGGTGGGCTGTCGCTCTCGCTGGAACGGATGAACCGGATTCATTCGATCGACACGCTTTCGATGACCATGGACGTGGAGGCCGGCTGCATCCTGCAGATAGCCCACGAAGCCGCCGAGGCGGAAGGCGCGTTCCTGCCGCTCGATCTCGGCGCGCGCGGCTCGGCGATGATCGGCGGCACCATCGGCACCAATGCCGGCGGCAACCGGGTGGTGCGCTGGGGCATGATGCGCGACATGGTGATCGGGCTGGAGGCTGTTCTGGCCGACGGCACGGTCGTCTCATCGCTCACGAAGATGCTCAAGGACAATGCCGGATACCACTGGAAACACTTGCTGATCGGCAGCGAGGGAACGTTGGGGATCGTCACGCGGGCAGTCTTGCGCTTGCGGCCCTTGCCGACCACGCGGCAGACTGCACTCGTCGCCGCGCCGAGCTTCGAGGATATGATCCGGGTTATGCGGCGGCTGGAAGTATCGCTCTCCGGCCAGCTTTCCTCGTTCGAGCTGATGTGGGCCGATTTCTACGAGGTGCTGACCGAGGCGCAGCTGCCGTCGCGCCCGCGCCCGATGGTAACCGGTTACGGGATTTATGCGCTGGTCGAGGCAATGGGCGGCAATGCCGATCTAGATGGACAGATGTTCGAGAGCGCGCTTGCCGACCTGCTGGAAGAAGGGCTGCTTTCGGATGCCGTCATCGCCCAGTCCGATCAGCAACGCGAGGCGCTGTGGGCGGTGCGCGAGGACCTGTCACCCGGCTTCACGCCGCGCCGACCGTTCACGGCCTATGACGTGAGCATGGCGATTGCAGACATGCCCCAATTCGTCGATCTTGCGCTTGCCAACCTCAAGGAAACCGCTCCCGACGCCACCGCGCTGTTCTATGGCCACGCGGGTGACGGCAACCTCCACGCCAATGTCAGCAACGGCAATATGGACGCGGACGTGAAGCGTACTTTCGATACTGCGATTTACCGCGCGGTCTCCACGCTTGGCGGCTCGATTTCGGCCGAGCACGGCGTGGGCATGGACCGCTTGCCCTATATCGGCATGACCCGCAGCAGCGAGGAACTGGACCTGATGCGCACGATCAAGCGCGCGATCGACCCCAAGGGCATTCTCAATCCGGGCAAGGTCTTCGCGATGGATGCCGATTGAATTCAAGGGAGAAGAAAATGATCCGCCGTTTCTACATCATGCCGCTGAACCACCGCGCCACCGAGGAGAACGTCACCCGGTTCATCGAGGACTATGCCGCTTGCGACCAGTTCATCGCCGGACTGTCGGCATCTGGGGCGGGGCTGGATTTCAATGGCGATACCGTGATCTGGGAAAACGTGTTCGATAGCGAGGACACCTATGCGGGCCTCTACATGGTGCACCCCTACCATGCCTGCACGCTCGACAGTTACCTGATGGCGGACAGCCCCGAACTGATTACGCAGGACACCTTCACCGTGCGCTACGAACTGCCGGGAGACATCCCGCGCATCGAGCAGGGCATCCGCAGACTGGTTCTGATGAAGCTTCCCGATGAGGCTGAATCAACAGCGGAAAAACTCCTGTCAGAGCCTGCTGAACACGTTGCGACCACCGTGTTCAGCCGCGACAATGTCAAATGGGTCTCGCCAAAGGGCAAGGCCTGGACGCACATCCTCGAACAGGCATTTGCCGACGAAGACGATCTCGACGCCTATCTGGAAAGCGCCCACGGCATCGGCACCTCGAGCAAGGATGGCTTCAGGCGCATGGGCGTGGACATAGATGCCCTGAAGATCTTGACCTATCCCTTTGAACTGAAGCCGCTTCAAACTCCCGCGCCGCTTCCCGCCGACGATAGCCCGGTTTTTTATGCGATCACCGCCGAGCTCGATGTGGGCGATGTCAATGCATATGTTTCGCTGCTCGAAAGCTCCTACGACCTGCATATGGCCGACATGGACTGCAAGCTGGTGCAGCGGTTGCGCACGGCCGACGAGGGCTACCTGAAGGCAGAAGTGCAGTCGATCTGGGAACTGCCTTCGATCGCGCATTACAACAAGATGCGGTTTTCGACTGGAGGCGATGCCAACTGGAACCGCTACACACTCGAAGCCATGACCCTGGTGAAGGGCGGCAAGCGGCGGTTCTATCGCGGGGTGTAGCTATTTCTTCTCGGGTTTGTTGAACTGCACCTTGCAGCGCGAAATCCGCCAGCCATCGGCAGTGCGCACCACGGTGCGGTGATACCAGCCTGTGTTCGAGAACTTCGGATCGTTGCCGATGAAGGAGTAGCTCTGGATGGTCTCGGCGCTGTCGCCGTTCAGTTCGATCCGGGTTGCGCCGGGCATGTGCATGCCGTGCGGCGCCTGACTGAGCATGTCGCTGATCGCCTGACGCCCTTCGAGGTCGCGACCATAGACGGTGTAGACGGCGTCGGGCGTGAACACGTCGAGCCATTCGTCGAAAGTGTTGACCTCCAGCCGCAGGCAATATTCGTCGAGAATGGCGCGGATGCCCTCGATGTCCGCCAGTTGCGCCGCTGTGTAGCCCGTCATCGTTCTCTCCCGTCAATCAGATGCAGTTTTCCATGCTCTTGCGCGCCATCCGGGCCAGCATCGGGAAGGACTTGGCCCGTTCCGCCGCCTGTGCGCTGGCCGCCGTGCCACGCATGACCCGGCCCTTGATGCCGTGAAAGATCGCCGCGAGCCGGAACAGGTTGAAAGCGATGTAGAACTCGTAATTGGGGATGCCGTCGCGCCCGGTCCGCGCGCAATAGGTAGCGACGTATTCCTGCTCCGTGGGAATGTTGAGCGCGGCAAGGTCCGCGCCGTCCAGCCCCGGCACGATGGTCGCGGGCATGCGGTACATCATCGTGTGATAGGCGAAATCGGCGAGCGGATGGCCGAGCGTCGACAGCTCCCAGTCGAGCACCGCCAGCACGCGCGGTTCGCTGGGATGGAAGATCATGTTGTCGCAGCGGAAATCGCCGTGGACGACGCCCGATTCCTCGCCGGGAGGAATGTTCTCGGGCAGCCAAGCGACCAGCGCGTCCATGTCCTCGTTGCGGCCCGCCAGATCGTCGGCGAGATACTGCTTCGACCAGCGCCCGATCTGGCGCGCGAAGTAATTGCCCGGCTTGCCATAGTCGCCGAGGCCAATCGCTTCGGGATCGAAGGAATGGAGCTGCGCCATCGCCGCGTTCATCGCATCGAAATAGGCGGGGCGGTCCTCGCGGCTGACTTCGGGGAATGCGTTGTTCCAGAACACGCGTCCTTCGACCATGTCCATCACGTAGAACATGGTGCCGATCACGGCATCGTCGGCGCACAGCCCGTGGATCGTCGCGACCGGAAAGCCCGCCTTGCCGAGCGCGCTTTGCACGCGCGCTTCGCGATCCACGGCATGGGCGCCCGGCAGCAATTCGCCGGGCGGCTTGCGGCGCAGGACGTAGGACCGCCCCGGCGTCGTCAGCTTGTAGGTCGGGTTCGACTGCCCACCCTTGAACTGTTCGACGGTGAGCGGACCTTCAAATCCGGCGACATTGGCTCGCAGCCATTCCTCCAGCGCATGCTGATCGAAGCCATAGCCCTCGCGCACCGGGGTGGTGCCGGAATTGGCCTCGGTCAGCGCGTCGGCCATGGCGCGCTCAGCGCTCCGGCCAGGGATAGAACGATGGCATTGCGCTCGCCTTGCCGGGGAAATCGGCGGTGCGTTTCTCGAGGAAGGCCGCGACGCCCTCCTTGCCGTCGACCTGCGATGTGTAGAACACCGCCAGCGATTCGATCTCGTGCGCATCGCGCGGGTGCGGCAGGCCGCAATTGCGCATGGTCAGTTGCCGCATGAGCGCGATACCGACCGGCGAGCGGTCCTTCACCAGCGACCGGGCCAGCGTGCAGGCGTCTTCCACCAGCGTCTCGGGCTCGTGGATCGAGCGCACGAGGCCGATTTCCAGAGCTTCTTCGGCCGACAGGATGTCGGCGCGGTAGAACAGCTCCAGCGCCTTTTCGAGGCCGACGATCCGGGGCAGGAACCAGGTCGAACAGGCTTCGGGTGTGATGCCGATCCGCCCGAACACGAAGCCGAAGCGCGCCTTGGTCGAGGCGAGGCGCATGTCCATCGCCAGCTGCATGGTCGCGCCGATGCCCACCGCCGCGCCGTTGATCGCGCCGATGATCGGCTTGAGGCAATCGTACATGGCGAGCGTCACCTGTCCGCCGGTATCGCGAACGCCGCTCTCGATCTCGGGGCTGAGCGGCCAGTTCGACATGTCGTCGAGCGTGGGGGTGAGCGTCTCGTCGAGGCCGAACACGTTGCCGCCGACCGAAAGGTCCATGCCCGCGCAGAATGCCTTGCCTTCGCCGGTGACGACAATCGCGCGCACCGCATCGTCGCCGCTGGCGCGCTTGTAGGCGTCCTCCAGCTCGTTCGCCATGTCGACGGTGAAGGCGTTCATCACGTCGGGGCGGTTGAGCGTCAGGCGCAGCAGGCCATCGTCCACCTCGTAACGTATCGTCGAATATCCGCTCATTACCATGGTCCCTTTGCTGTTTGCGCGGCTTCCTTCCACTCGCGCTTGATCTTCTTGGCGAGCGACCATTTGTGCACTTCGGTCGGCCCGTCATAGATGCGGAACGCCCGGATTTCACGGAATACCTGCTCCACGATTGTCTTGTCGGTCACGCCGAGCCCGCCCATCACCTGCACGCAGTTGTCGGCGATCTTCATCAGGGCTTCGGACACCGATACCTTGGCCATCGAGCTTTCGACCGTGCCAAGCGAACCCGTGTCGAGCACCGAAGCGCACCAGTCGATCATCAGCTCGCATTGCTTGATGAGGATCTTGTTGTCGGCAAGCATGAAGCCGACGCCCTCGTGCTCGATCAGCACCTTGCCGAAAGCCTCGCGGCGGCAGGCATAGTCGGTGGCGATCTCGTTGGCGCGAATGCAGGCGCCGAGCCAGCGCATGCAGTGCGACAAGCGGGCAGGGGAGAGGCGTACCTGCGCATATTTGAAGCCTTCGCCTGCCTCGCCGAGCATCTGGTCGGCGGGAATGCGCAGGTTGTCGATCGTCAGCGTCGCGTGGCTGCCGGGCATCGAATTGTCGATGGTGTTGGGGATTTCCTCGATGCGGATCGCCGGATCGGGCAGATCGATGAGGAACATGCAGGCGCCGCCACCTTGTTCGATGCCTTCGGCCTTGGCCATGACGATGCCGACCCGCGCGCCTTCGTAGCCGGTGATGAAGGTCTTGCGCCCGTTGACGACCCAGTGGTTGCCGTCGGGCGCGCAGGTTGTCTTCATCATCGACGGGTCCGAGCCCGCGCCCTGCCAGCCCGCCGGCTCGGTCATCAGGAAGGCCGAGCGGCCTTGCCCCGATACCAGCGGATCGAGGAACCGTGCCTTCAGTTCTGGCGAGCCGACCTTGGCCATGAGGTACATGTTGCCTTCGTCCGGGGCATTGGTGTTGCAGGCGAGCGGCCCGAGCGGCGACAGGCCCGAACGGATCAGAACCACGGCGGTTTCGCGCTGGGTCAGGTGCGATCCGTCCTCGCGGATGTGCGGCGTCAGCACGCCTGCCTCGCGTGCCTTGCCCTTCAGTTCGGCGACCAGCTCGTCGGTCGGTGCGCCGTGATGGTCGCGGCGCGGATCGGCCTCATGGGGAATCACGACCTCGCGAACGAATGCCTCGACCTTGTCGGCCATGTCGAGCGCATATTGGGAAATGGTCATTCTTGCGGGTTCCTGATGCGACCACACTGCCGGAGCCGCACGCAAAGGGATGCGCGCGCGTCCGGCGCATGGGTCGTGTAACGGTGCGGGACGGACGCCAGTGCTTCGCCGCGCCGTGTCTTCAGGCGTCGATCTTCGGGCGCTCCGCCGTCTTCCATGCTTCGCGGTTCTGCTCGACGCTTTCGACCGCCTTGTCCCAGAAGGTCGCGCCGTTCGAGTAGTTGACGAAATCGAAGGTGTTCTTGGTGCGGATTTCGAGCAGTTCCACGCCATCCGGTCCCGGCTTGTAGGTGTAAGGCACGTCGGCAGGGACGAAGAAGCTGTCGCGCGGGCCAAGCTCCTCGGTGCCCAGCTTCAGCGAACCGGCGACGATGTAGTAAAGGCAATCGGCGCTGTGGCTGTGGAGCGGCAGCGGATAGCCGTGCTTGAACCAGACATTGGCGATCGAGAAACCGGGAATGTCAACGAGAACCGTGACTTCCTCGCCGCCCGAGGAACCGGCAGCCAGGGTGCGGTCCATGCCCGCGCGCGCGACATCGCCCCAGGGGGCGACCGTCATGCACTTCGCGTCCATCAGTCCCTTGCCGTCCTTGGCGCGGATGATCTTGAACTTGCTGGTATCCTGTTCGTCCATGGGGAAAATCCTTATCTCTTCAGATTCGGGCCAAACGGCAGATCGTTGATCGGCGAGTCGAGGCCCGTGTTGACGGCATGTTGTGCCTTGGTCAGCAATTGCTTGTCCAGTCCGGCGATATAGCCGTCAATCAGGCGTTGGTTGTTGCTGATCGTGCCTTCCCGCTCGCGCGAAAGGCGCATGTGGGTAAAGCCGCCGGCGTGCAGGCCAAGCTGCTGGATCGGCAGGTTCGAATAGTCCTGCCGTGGAATTTCCGGGAAATCCTGCGAATCGTAAGGCAGCACCGTCGGCTCGGACGGTGTGTCGAACTCTTCGTCGTCGGGGCGGAAGCCCAGCGACCAGATCTCGTAGAAACAGGTTTCCGCCGTGAGCGGACGGATCCGGTATGACGACATCGCGCCGAAGGTTGGCAGCAGGAAGAAATGCGGGAAGATGAATTCAACCGGGGTGGTCGGCACTTCGGCATTGATCCCGTTGATGTCGAACATGGCCGAAACGCCGCGCTCGCGCGCGTCCTCGACGATCTCGTCCGCCGCCCTGGTGAAGAAGGCCATGGTCGCGCCCAGCAGGTCGTCGGGGGCTTCCATGTCGCGCAGCTTTTCGATGACTTCGGCCTCGGTCGGATGGACCATTCCGGCCATGCCGGTGCTCAGCCGCTGCATGAAGTCGACATAGCGGTTGACCACGACCGTGCCCGATGGACACTCGTCCGGCTCGCGCCCGTCGCCATCGGCACCGAGATCGCTGCGAGGGCTCAGCCAGTGCAACTGCGGATGCGTCTGCATGGTGTGGTAGCCTTCCATGAAGGCTTCCATGGCCAGCTTCCAGTTGGTCGGCAGCACCGTGCCATACCACCAGTCCATCTTCAGCTTGTCGGCGTTGCGTGCTTCCATCTTGGCCTTGACCGGGCCGAGTCCGTCGACCAGCGGCAGCGCGTCATCGTTGAAATTGATGAAGGCGCAGCCCGCCCAGGTTTCGCAGCGCACCGGTGGCAGGTTGATCTCGTCCTCGTCGAGCACGTTGTCATCGAAGATCTGCTTGCCGAACACGAAGGTGCATTCGCCCTGCGCGTTCCAGCGCCAGCCGTGGAACGGGCAGACGAATCCGCCCTGGCCGAGGTGGCCGGGGCCGTTGACCAGCCGCACGCCGCGGTGGCGGCAGGCATTGTGATAGGCCTTGATGCCGGTCGGCGTGTTGATGACGATCACCGATTTGTCGAGGATCGTGTATTCGGTGTAGTCGCCGACTTCGGGGATTTCCTCCAGGCGGCAGGCCATTTGCCAGACCTTCGGCCAGAGATGCTCCTTTTCAAGCTCGAAGAACTCTTCGGAATAATATCGCTGGGCCGGGATGCGTTCGGGATCGGTGATCTGGAACGGGACGTTGGCCAGGGCTTCGTCGATCTGCGCTGTCATCTCTTCTCTCCGGTCTGGCTCAGGGGTAGGTGGCGATGGTTTCGCCGATGGCCTGGACCATCTTGTCCTTGTTGAGGAACGGGCTCAGCGGCATCGCGTCGGTTCCCGAGACCGCGAGGATGCTTTCCATGATCTTGTTCGGGTCCTCACCGTCCATTTCGTAGATCGTGAGGTAGCCGTAGGGCGGGCAGTTCAGATCGTAGTCCTTCTGGTAGCGCACTTTGGTCAGCCTTGCGCTGACGACGCCCTCGATCCGGCAGACGTCGGGCAGGTGCTGGTTGGCATACCAGTCCTCGTAGGCTGCCTCCTCGCCCGGTGTGCACCGTGACAGGACGACGAGATCGAAACGTGCCATCTTTGCTCTCCGCTATCATCATTGCGCCATTGCCGGCGAAATTCGCATAGATTCAATTCGGGCTCAATCGCGCGTCAGCCGTTGACCTTCGCGATGTATTCCATCGATTCCTCATCGACATTGACGACCCGCAAATGGGTGAAGCGCGAATCGCGCCACGCCTTGAACCGCTCTGCGATCCGCTCCTTCGGGCCGACCAGCGACATGTCGTCCAGGAATTCGTCGGGCACGGCGGCCTCGGCCTCGGCCTTGTGACCGGCCATGAACAGTTCCTGGATGCGTTCCGCCGCCTCGGGGTAGCCGCGCTCGATCATCTTGTCCTTGTGGAAGTTCTTCGACTTTGCGCCCATGCCGCCGACATAGAGCGCGATGGTCGGGCGCGCGGTGTCGAGCGCGGCCTTCACGTCGTCGGTGATGTAGACGCGCAGGTTGGCGACGATCTCCAGATCGTCGATGGTCTTGCCATCGGTCCGCTTGGCGATGCCCTGTTCGAGCTGGGCGATATATTTGGGCAGGATTTCAGGCGTGAGGTGCATCGAGAGCAGCCCGTCGGAAATTTCGCCGCACAGGCGCAGGCCCGCAGGCGTTGCCGAGCCGAGCATGACCGGGATGTCCGGGTTACCGTGAAGGATCGACTTCAAGGGCTTGCCAAGGCCGCTCGATCCGGGACCGGTGTAGGGGAGCTGGATTTCCGGGCCGTCATGGGAAACAGGGCCTTCGCGCTTCCAGATCTTTTTCATGATCGTGACATAGTCGCGGATGCGGTCCATCGGCTTGCCCCAGGGCTGGCCATACCAGCCCTCGACGATCTGCGGCCCGGAGACGCCAAGCCCGACGATGACGCGGCCCTTGCCAGCGAGATCGTCGAGCGTCTGCGCGGTCATCGCGCAATTGGCAGGCGTGCGCGCGGCAAGCTGGGCGATGCCGGTGCCGAGCCGGATGCGGTCGGTCTGGGCGGCGATGTAAGCGAGCGGGGTGAAGGCGTCCGAACCGTAGGCCTCGGCGGACCAGATGGCGTTATAGCCGAGCCTCTCGGCCTTTTTGATCTTGTCCATGTCGAGCGCCATGTGCGCGCCGCTGTAAGCGATTTCCAAACCCAGTGTCGGCATCGTCGTCTCTCTCCTGCCAGGTCAGCTTTCAGACCGCGCCTGTCCCCATTGTCATTGCGAGCGCAGCGAAGCAATCTGGAGAGGTTCGCCCCGGCGCTGGATTGCTTCGTCCCCCGGATCGAGTCCGGGCTCCTCGCGATGACGAATGCAGTGCCCGATCAGGCGTCCTGCGTCTCGCCGATCTTCTCGTAATCGCCAAAGTCGGGCTTCGACATGACTTCCCAGAAGTATTCCATTGGCCAGGACCACACCTGCGGCAGGCCATCGCCGCCGATATACCAGCTCTTGCAGCCTGACGCCCAGATCGTGCCTGCCGCGGCCTTGCGCCGCCGCTCGTCATAGGCATCGAGTGCCTGCATCGTCGGGGCCAGCCCCGCGCATTCGCCGCGCCGCACCGGCTCCATGAGCTTGTCGAAATAGTCCCACTGCGCCTCGGCCACGTCGATCAGCGAGAAATTGCCCACCGGCCCGGCAGGCCCGTTGAGCAGCACCATGTTGGGGAACTCGGGCACGGTGACCGCGAAATAGGCGCGCGGCACTTCGGCCCACAGGTCATCCAGATCGGCCCCACCGACCCCCTTGATCTTCATCGGCCGCACGAACTGATCGGCGCGGAAGCCGGTGGCGAGGACCAGTACGTCGAGCTCGACCAGGGTGCCGTCGTCAAGCCGCACGCCTTGCGGCTCGACCCGCGCGATCTTGCGGGTTTCGACCTCGACATTGGGCTTCTGCACCGCGTCGTAATAGTCGTTGGCGAAGATCAGCCGCTTGCAGGCCGCGCGGTAATTGGGGCGCAGCTTTTCGCGCAGGACCGGATCCTGAACCCGCTCTTCGAGTTGCGCCGTCAGGATCGCTTCGAGTTCGGCATGAGCAGGAGATTCCGGGTTTATGACCGCTTCGAGAAATCGGTCGCGGTTGGCCGCGCCTTCGGGATTGTTGCGCACCGCCTCGATCAGCGCGGGGTCTTCGCGGAACCTGCGCTTGTCCTCCTCGGTATAGACCACGCCTGGTCGGCCCATGATCCATTGCGCGGTGCGCTGGAAATGGGTGAGCTCGCTTGCCCGGTCTGCCAGCGCACTGACGATCTGCACGCCGGTCGATCCGGTGCCGATCACGCCAATGCGCTCGCCATCGAGCGGCACCGAATGGTCCCAGCGGGCGGAATGGAAGCAGGCGCCCGCGAAGGTGTCGACACCTTCGATGTCGGGGTAGTTGGGCACATGCAGGACGCCGGTGGCGGCGACGAGCATATTGCCCTCGTCGTCGCGGCCCGTGCTGGTGCCAATGCGCCACCTGTCGTCCTGCCACTGCGCGCTGGTCACTTCCTCGTTGAAGCGGATGTGCTCCATGACGCCATACCGGTTCGCCATAGCCTCGAAATATTCGCGGATTTCGGGGCCGGGGGCCATGAACTGGCTCCAGTCCGGGTTGTAGGCGAAAGAATAGGTGTAGGCATGGGCGGGCACGTCGCAGGTCAGGCCCGGATAGGTGTTCTCGCGCCAGGTGCCGCCGACGCAGTCGCCCTTCTCGTAAATGGTGAAATTGTCGTCGCCGCGCTGCTTGAGCCTGATGCCCGCCAGCAGACCCGCCATGCCCGCGCCGATGATAATGGTGCGCAGGCCCTTGCCGTTCGAATCGCTCATCCCGTCCGTTCCCGTCATTTATTGATACGCACCTGTATCATGGCGAAAGCGGCATGCGCCAGCCTTGCGCGAGGTCAATGTCCTGAAGGGCCGGAAGCCGGATTTTCGGGATAGGGACCAAGCAACAGGAACAGCGTGGCCGCCGTCAGGCTCACCGGGATCGCGGCGAGCAGGGCGGGTGTGTAAGAACCAGTCGCGTCGTAGATCATGTTGAGCAGCACCGGACCCATTCCTCCCGCCAGCGTGACGAACCCGCCGATGGTCGCGAACAACGTGCCGAAGAAAGCGAGATCGAAATAGCGCGAGGTGATATAGGCGAGCAGGTCCAGCTCGGCGCCAAGGGCGAGACCGATGATGAGCGTCGCCCCGATTGCCGCCGGGACCGAGTGCGGAAACTGGGTCAGCAGCAGGATCGCGACCATCGGCATGCACAGCATTACCGCCGCGAGAAACCGCGCTTCGACATGGTCGAGCAGCCACCCCACCGTCAGCCTGCCGGCAATCGCCGTGAAGCCCAGCAGACCGGCAACAGCGGCCGCTTCCTCACGGGCAATGCCATTCGACGACATGATCGGAACGAGGCTGGTTACGATCGATACGACCACCGTTGCGATCAACA
The DNA here is from genome assembly GCA_020446595.1 of Novosphingobium sp. Taxonomy (GTDB): domain Bacteria; phylum Pseudomonadota; class Alphaproteobacteria; order Sphingomonadales; family Sphingomonadaceae; genus Novosphingobium. Next base: position 12,764 of record JAGREJ010000110.1, read on the forward strand.
GTCCGGCGAGGGCGACCTGCAGGAACCTGCGCGACAGCATGACCGTCCTGAACACGAAGCCGAAATTCGCGCTTCGTTGCGTCGCCTGGCCTTGTCCGTCCGCACGGTTGCGGTCGTTTGGACTGGTGAAAAACAGCGTCAGCAGCGGAAAGGTGATTGCAAACCAGAACAGGCCCACGGCGCCGAAACCCAGCCGCCAGCCGAACTGCTCGATCGCGTAATAGGCAAGCGACGGCATGACGATCGAGGAAAAGCCGCTCCCGGCGAGCACGCAGGCGAGTGCGAATCCGCGCCCCTTCTCGAAGAAGGCGGCAATCGCGGAGGTCCACAGCGCTGGCGACAGCAGGAGCGTGGACAGGGCGAACACAAACCAGAGCGAGCGCCACACCCAGATGCTGTCGCTGGTCATGCCGAGCAGGCCATAACAGACCGGCACGACAAGGCTGGCGGCCACGCCGAAGCGGCGCGGTCCGAAACGGTCGATTGCCGACCCGATCAGCGGTGCGCACAGGACGCCAACGGTCGCGGTGACGATCATGCCCGACATGATCTGCGCTCTGGTCCAGCCGAATTCGGCCTCGATCGGCTCGATGAACAGGCTCACGGTATATTGCGCGATGGTCGACATGCCCATGCCCGAGAAGGCGGCAAGCACAACCGGCCAGTGGGCGCGCCATTCCGCGCCTGCGCCTTGCGGCATGAATCCGGCCAAGTGTCTCTCCCCGTTCTGCCGCTCCGGTCGCGGCTTACCTTCTCATGCGCTGCCTGTCTTGGCGCAATTGCACGCGGCGGATCGATTTATCGTCTCGGCGCGGGCCATCGCTTGACGGGGCGGGACTGGCCTTTATGGCCTTGGGCATGGAAGAGGTAAGCACCCTGATCGAGCCTGAGGGCATGGGCGGATTTCGTGAGAATGTGCGCGATCCGCTGGCTATGCGGATGCTGGCCGAAGGCGACGAATTCGAGCTTGAGACGATCCTTGTCGGCGGACGGCCCCGGCAGGTGTTCAAGGGACTGCCGCGCAATCTGGCGCAGCTTTACCGCGCGGGAATGGCCTTTCCGGATCGCACCATGGTGGTGGACGGCGATACCAGCCTGACGGTCGCCGAAGGTTTCGCCCGCGCTGCGGCGCTCGCCTCGCATCTGACGGACGATTATGGTGTGGGCCAGGGCGATGTCGTCGCCGTGGTCACGGTCAATCGGTGGGAATGGATCGTCTCCACGCTGGCGATCACCTCGCTCGGCGCTATCGCCGCGCTCATCAACAGTCGCGGCGTCGCCGAGGAAATGCTGCGTGCGATGGACCTTGTCGATTGCAAGCTGGCGATCCTCGAAGCCGACAAGGATGCGATCATCGCCGAAGAGCGGCCCGATCCCGAATGGCCGCGCATTGTGATCGACGCGCCGATAGCGCCGCTGCGCGAAGGGCGCGATGCCAGCTTCGCCGACCTCACGAGGCCGCAGCCGGGTCTGGTCTTCGATCCTCTCGATTTGCCGCAGGAACATGGCGGGGTCATCCTGTTCACTTCGGGCACGACCGGATTCCCCAAGGGCGCGTTGCTCAGCCAGGGCGCGATCTGCATGTCCGTCTCGCTCGCCACCTTCATGGGCCGCTTGCAGGACATCCGCTACGAGGAGGAAAGCGGGCGCACGCTGCCGCCCGAAGAACGCTGCATGGCGACGCCTGCCGTCATTCTCGGGCCGATGTTCCACCTCGGCGGAATCATGCCCTCGATGCGCGCGATCTATCTGGGCACAACCATCGTCATTCCCGGCAAGTGGAACCCCGAAGTCGCGCTCGACCTGATCGAGACTATCGGCATGACGCGGCTCTCCTTCGTCCCGGCCATGGTGTTTGACATGTTCAAGTCGCCGCGCGCGACGCCGGAACTGCTCAGCCGGATCAACAACATGGCGAACGGGGCAGCGCCGCTCGATCTCGACATCGTCCGCCAGATCAAGGCGCGGATACCCAATACGCTGATTTCCAACACCTATGGCCAGACCGAGGGCGCGGCATGGACCTGCGCGATCAGCGGCGACATCTATCTCGAACACCCGACATCATGCGGCTGGCCGGTGCCCTGCGTCGATGTCCAGTTGCGCCGCGACGACGGCAGCGAGGCCGATGTCGGCGAGCCGGGCGAGATGTGGATGCGCGGCGCGGGGGTGATGGAGGGCTACTGGGACAACCCCGAGGCCACCGCCGAGGCCATTCAGGATGGCTGGCTGGCGACCGGCGACATTGCCACGGTCGATGAGAACGGCATCTACACGATAGTCGACCGCAAGAAGTCGATGGTCATCTCGGGCGGCGAGAACATCTATTGTGCCGAGGTCGAGCGCGTGGTGGCGAGCCATGCTGCCGTGCGGGAAGCCTTCGCCTATGGCCTTCCCGACAGCCGCCTTGGCGAGATCGTCGCGATCGATTGTGTGGTGGGCGAAGGCGCGGACATCGACGCAGAGGCGATAAAGGCGCACGCCAAGGCGCACCTCGCGATTTACAAGGTGCCGCGCGTGGTCAATTTCCGTCATGATGCCTTGCCGCGCACGGCCTCTGGCAAGGTCGACCGGGGCGTGCTGCTGAAACAGGTGAGAGGGGATTCGCGATGAAAGTGGCAATCATCGGCAGGGGGTTTGGCGCAAGCGCCATGAAGCCCGCATTCGAAATGCACGACTGGCAGGTCGAGATCGTGCCTTCGCGCGACATGGCAGCTGTCGAGGCCGCCTGTGCGGGCGATGCCGACCTGATCGCGGTGCATTCGCCGCCGTTCCAGCACAAGGATCACGTGCTGGCCGCGCTGGCGCA
>JAGREJ010000111.1 GCA_020446595.1 Novosphingobium sp.
GGGAAGCCCATGCGCACGACCGGATCCTGAAAAAACGCGTCCTCAGAGGCGACAATCAGGTCACAGACCCACGCGAGCATCAGCCCGCCTGCAACGCAGGCCCCCTGCACCATTGCGATCATCGGCTTGGGAATGTCCTGCCAGCGGCGGCAGAAGCCGAGATAGACGTCCTGTTCCAGCGCATATTGTGCTTCCGCGCCTTCCAGCCCTTCGTGGCTGTACCACAGGGCCCGACGCTCGCGCGGCATCGTGCGGTCATATTCGGGGGTTCCGAGATCGTGTCCGGCCGAGAAATGCTTGCCCTCGCCGCCCAGAACGATGACCTTGACCTCTTCGTCCTCGACGGCCCTTTTGAACAGGTCGTCGAGCTGGCCGAGCAGCCGATAATTCTGCGTGTTGGCGAAATCCGGTCGGTCGAGCATGATCCACGCGACCCCATCGAGCACCTCGTAGGTCACGAATTGCGGCGGTGCCGTCTCTTGCCCGGCGAATCCCGAATCGGCAGGTGTCGTCGTCATCTGTAAAGCCTCGCTCTCCAAAAGGGGCAGGTCCGCCTTTGCCAAATCTCTATACCCGGCTGCAGGTTTCCCGCCCGCCTGCCGATAGCGCATAGCAGGCCCGAATCCTATCCCCAAGTGCAGAATTTAGATTGACAGCAACCCTTCGTTGACTAATCAGTCACTTGAAATGAAGCCGTCTGGACAAGTCAGCCGCGGCACGCCAGAAGCAGTTTGCGGGGAGATCCAGGGCTTGTTTGCCGACCTTCCGATCGACGATTTTCGTCAGGCGATACACGATTGGCTGCGGGAAAATTTTCCGCCGGGCCTGCGTGGCTGCCGTGCGCCGACAAATGGCCATGAGCCGCCAGTCGGTCCGCCTGGCGAGTTCGAGCTGTGGAAGGAGCGTTGCGCCGACGCCGGATTTGGCACGCCGACATGGCCGATCGAATATGGCGGCGCCGGGCTCGATCAGGCACGGGCGGACATCCTCGCCGAAGAGATGGCCCAAGCAGGCGCATTCAACCCGATCGTCGGTCTCGGCGCGATGATGCTGGGCCCCACGCTGCTCGAATTCGGAACCGAGGAACAGAAGCGCATTCATCTGCCGCCGATCGCGCGCGGCGAACTGATGTGGTGTCAGGGCTTTTCCGAACCGGGTGCCGGATCCGATCTCGCTGCCTTGCGCATGCGCTGCGAAGACATGGGCGACCATTTCCTGCTCAACGGGCAGAAGATCTGGACTTCCTACGCGCACCATTCCGACTGGTGCTTTGCCATCGCGCGCACCAGCACCGAACAGAAGCAGGGCGGCATAACCTTCCTTCTTGTTGACATGAAATCGCCTGGCCTTGACGTGCGGCCAATCCAGCTCATCAACGGCATTTCCCATTTCTGCGAGACCTTCTTCAACGACGTGAAGGTGCCCAAGGAAAACCTCGTTGGTGAGGTGAATCGCGGCTGGACCGTGGCAAAGCGCCTGCTGCAGCACGAGCGGACCGGCCTTTCGAGCCTGCGCAGCGCCAATGCCAAGACCTACGATCTGGCCAGCATCGCTAGACGTTACTGCGAACTTTCGCCCGACGGTACCCTTGCTGACACCGACCTCAGGCAGCGGCTAGCCGATCACCTGCTGAGCGAGCAGGCCTACGCCCTGACGCTGCAACGCCGGTCGGCGGAAGAGGAAGCGGGCCTCAACCCGACAACTCCCGTATCGACGCTCAAAAATCTCGGCTCTCAGGTCGGCCTGAGGCTGGGCGAGCTGGCAATCGAGATCCTCGGCAACCGGAGCCTCGGCTGGGAGGGCGATGGCTATACGGACGAGGAACTCGAACTGACGAGCCTTTGGCTCCATTCGAAGTGCTACTCCATCTACGGCGGGACCTACGAGATCCAGAACAACATCACCGCACAGCGCGAACTCGGGCTCCCGAAATCATGACCGATCACGCGTTCGTTCCCAACGATGAACAGTCCATGCTGCGCGACGCAGCGCGGGGCTGGGTGAGAGACCGCGCTCCAATCAGCGCCCTGCGCAAGCTGCGCACCGAAAACCTGGAGACCGGCTTCGACCCTGCTCTTTTCGGCGAAATGGTGGAGATGGGCTGGACCGGCATTCTGGTTCCCGAGGACGATGGCGGTTTCGGCTTTGGGCACGCCAGCATCGGCCTGATTGCCGAAGAGCTTGGCCGCAACCTCGTTGCATCGCCGCTGATCAGCAGTGCGGTGGCGGCAACCGATGCGCTGGTTCTGTGCGGCAATCCGGATCAGAAGTCGGAGTGGCTGCCTCGCCTGCTTTCCGGAGAAATCCACGCCGCCATCGCCCTGGAAGAGGCCATCGCGCACAACCCTTCGGGCGTGGCCCTGAGGGCGCGACTCGACGGCAATTCCTGGGTTCTCGACGGGCGCAAGCAGCCGGTGTTCGACTATGGCGAGGCCGGACTTGTAATCGTTGCCGCGCGCACCTCCGGCGAGCCGGGCGACCGCGATGGCATCACGCTTTTCCTTTGTCCGCGCGATGCAGCGGGCACGTCGGCCACTCGTTTGACGCAGGTCGATTCCAGGGGTGCCTGGGCGCTCGTCTTCGATGGATGCAGACTCGACGCGGGCTGTGTCCTCGGTGAAATCGACAAGGGCCTGCCCGCGCTCGAAACAGTGCTGGACCGCGCACGCGCCGTGCTTGCCGCGGAGATGATCGGAAGCACGACTCAGGCGTTCGAGACAACGGTCGAATATCTCAAGACCCGCGTGCAGTTCGACCAGCCGATCGGCGCGTTTCAGGCGCTCCAGCACCGCGCGGCGGAGCTGCTCGGCGAGATCGAGCTTGCAAGGTCGGCCGTCTGGGCCGCACTGGCCGCTATAGACGCCGGCGATGCCGACGTTCCGCGCTATACTTCGCTTGCCAAGGCATTGGCAGGCAAGGCGTTTCGCCGGACGGCACAGGAAATGGTCCAGCTTCACGGCGGCATCGGCATGACCGACGAGCACGATTCCGGCCTCTATCTGAAGCGCGCGCACGTGGCCGACATGACCTTCGGGAACGTCTCCTTCCATCGCGACCGCTTTGCGAAACTGGCGGGAATCTGACGCAGGTTGACCGGTGAACCTGCAGCGCCGCGCATTTTCCGGGGTGACGTTGCAGACCAATCATGTCTAACTAATGGCATGACTACATCAAGAAGGGCGTCTGAGCCTGCCTCATCCGGGAAGACCTCTGTAGGCCGCAAGGACAAAGCCAGCGCGCGATCCAACGGCTATTCAAGCCCCTCGATCATCGCGCGGCGACACCGCATTCTCGACGAAACGCGCCGCATGATCAACGAGGTCGGCATTACCAACCTGAGCATGGACGACGTCGCCAAACGCGCGGACGTCGCCAAACGGACGCTATACAACGCGTTCCAGAGCAAGGAGCATCTGGTCGCTTCGGCAATCAGCAAATACTTCGAAGATTATGCCAAGATCATCGAATATTCGACCGAAGAGGGAACACTAGAGCGCCTGATCGAGCACCTCGCGGTCGTCGCGCACAGGAACCTTCCGATCCGCAACTACACGCGCGCGCTGATGAATATCTACTTCTCCGCCGACGTGGACCCGGAAATACGGCAGGCGATTCACCGGATCGCGGCCGAGCCAACCGAATTGTGGGTGCTCAATCTGGAGCGCAAGCGCCAGTTGCAGCCGTGGATCGACGCGGAGGATCTTATCGCGATGCTGGTACGCTTTCGCTATGCGACCGTCCATGCGTGGACCGAGGGGCTGATCCCGGAAGACCAGTTCGTCAGCGAGGTCATCCGCGGCGCGCTCACGCTGACGGCGGGTGCCGTGACCGGCGGGGTGAGACGGCAGATCACGGAGGTGCTCGAGAACCTTGACGATCACCCGTTCGTCAAGGCGCCGCCGCAGGCCCTGCGTCGCGCATCGAGCAGGCAGCCAGATGCTGCGCCTCCGGTCAAATCCTGATCCAGACGCCCTTGGTCTCAAGATAGCTTTCGATGTGTTCGCTGCCGCCTTCGCGGCCGTAACCGCTCATCTTGTAACCACCGAACGGCACCGCCGGGTCCATCGCGCCATAGTGGTTGACCCAGACCGTGCCCGCGCGGATCGCTTTCACCGCCCGGTGCGCACGCGTGATGTCACGGGTCCAGACAGCCGCCGCCAGCCCGAATTCGGTGTCGTTGGCCCGCGCAACGACTTCCTCGAAGCTATCGAACGGCAACACACAGGCGACCGGCCCGAAGATTTCCTCGCGCGCCACGCGCATGTCGTCACGCACGCTGCCCAGCACCGTGGGCGGAATGAAAAACCCCGCCTCGAATCCTCCTTCGCGCAGAGGAGCACCCCCCAAGGCGATGCGTGCTCCTTCCTGCGGTCCGACTTCAAGATAGCTGCAAACACGATCGAACTGGCCTCGCGATACGATCGGACCGATCTGGGTTTCGGGGTCGAGCGTGTGGCCAAGCCGCAATGCCTCGCCAAATTCGACCAGCCGCGCAACGAACTCGTCATGGATTGGCCGCTCCACGAAAATCCGCGATCCGGCGCTGCAGACCTGACCGCTGTTGTTGAAGATCGCCATGGCTGCGGCGGGCACGGCGAGGTCGAGATCGGCATCGGCGAAGACGATGTTGGGCGACTTGCCGCCCAGTTCCATGGTTACGCGCTTCACCGTTCCGGCGGAAGCAGCAATGATCTTCTGGCCGGTGCCGCACGAGCCGGTAAAGGTGATCTTGTCGATATCGCGGTGATCGGCAAGCGCCGCTCCTGCCACGCCGTGACCGGTCACGACATTGACCACGCCCGGCGGAATGCCTGCCTCAAGGCAAAGCTCGCCAAAGCGCAGCGGCGTCAGCGATCCTTTTTCAGACGGTTTGAGCACGACGGTGCAGCCCGCTGCCAGTGCCGGAGCGCATTTCCACGCCGCGCAGAACACGGGGCCGTTCCACGGGATGATCGCGCCGACCACGCCGACCGGCTCGCGCAGCGTATAAGACAGCAAGTCCACGGGTGAGGAATTGCCCAGCGTCTCGCCATGAATGGCGGTCGCCAGTCCGGCATAGTGTCGCAAGGCGCGTGTCACCATCGAAACGAAACCGCGCGAAGGCGTGATCGGCCTGCCCATTTCCAGTGTATCGACCAGAGCAATGTCGTCGAACTCCGCCTCGACGAGGTCCGCCAGCCTGAGCAGGGTGGCCTGGCGCTCCGATGGCTTGAACCGGCTCCACGGACCTTGCTCGAAGGCCCTGCGCGCCGAAGCCACCGCCTTGTCGACATCCTCTGCATTGCCCTCGGCGATCTGCGCGATGACCGCGCCGCTGCACGGATCGACCGCGTCGAACCATTCGCCGCTCGAAGGCTCGACCTGTTCGCCATCGATTAGATGCAGGGTTCTCGTCCGATATCTGGCGGGAAGGGTCGGCTGCTCGATTTTTGTAAGGACGGGTGCATTCATGGCTGTATCTCTCTGATTTCGGCAAGCCGTCGCATCGAGGCCCGCCCCATCGCGAACAGGATGGCCGCGACTGTCAGCACGATGGCGATAAGCAGGATCAGCGAGGTGCCAACCTTCTGCGGATCGCCCAGCACCTTGTCGGTGAAGAAACCGACAAGCGAAGTGCCCAGCGCCATGCCGATGAGGCCGGTGACCAGAACGAAGATTGCCGAGACGCGGCCTCTCAGCTCCGGCGGGGTGACGACCTGCGTCGCGGCCGGGCCGATCGACGAGCTGGACAGGATAAAGACCATGTAGATGCCGAAAAGCACCACGGTCAGCCAGGGATTGCCGACCAGATAGGCGGCGATGGCAAAAGGCGCGGCCAGGATCAGCGTTATCAGGCACCACAACAGGTGCGCGTCCGTGCGCCCTCGCGCATAGAGCCGGTCCACGACCCAGCCATGGAGCGGCAGGCTGAGCGCAGGGAGCATTTGCGCTACGCCCATGGCAATCCCGATCTGGGTCGGTGTCCAGCCGAAGCTGCGCGTCAGGTAAGTCGGGCTCCAGAGCTGGAGAGCAATGGTCACTGTATAGACCAGCCCGATGCCGAGAATGATGCCCGAAAAGCAACGCGGATGGGCGAAGATGAAACGCAGTGCCTCGCCATAGCCCCTTCCGCCCGGCGCAGCACCGGCGGGCTTGTGTCGGCCCGGTTCTGGAAACAGGAAAACCAGCAGCGCGGTCGCAATGCCGGGAATACCTGTGACGATGAACGCCTGCTGCCACGGCTTGAACAGGCTCATGCCCGGCCAGTGTGAGATCTGTCCGTCGAGGATGACACCCACCATTGGCCCGCCCAGCAGGAAGACGATGCCTGCCCCCATCACCCCGCCCATCACGAAGATCGACATGGCCAGCGAGACTTTCTGCGGCGGGAAACTGTCGCCGATGATCGAATAGGCCCCGGTGGTGTATCCCGCCTCGCCCGCACCGACCAGCGAGCGGCCCAGCGCCAGCATGGCGAAGCTCGCCGCCAGACCGCAAGCCGCGGCCCCCGCGCTCCAAACCACGATGCAGCCGAACAACACCCAGCGTCTGCTGGACCGGTCGAGCAGCAGACCCACGGGCACGGCGCAGATGCTGTAAAGCACGGCAAAAGCCGGGCCTTGCAGCAGGCTGATCTGGAGGTCCGACAGGCCAAGGTCCGCCTTGATCGGCTCGACCATCAGCGCCATCAGATACCGGTCGGCCAGCGAGCGGATATAGAGCAGGAACAGCACGCCGACGGTGAGCCAGGCGATGGTGCTCTTGGGGTAGGACGGGCCAGCATGGGCCGCGCTCGCGCTCATCAGGTCTGACCTCTCTTCGTGTCTTTGGCTCGCTGGTCGTCGTAGCGAGGCCGCTCAAGCGCGAACTGGTCGGTGGTACGCGCATACCAGCCCGCTCCGTGGGTTCGCCCGATCAGGCCCATCCCCGGCGTATCGAGATAGAGCTTCTCCGGATTGGAAATGAACGCGTCATCGACATGCATGGCGACCACTTCGCCGATCACGACCGTCTGTTTGCCGATCTCGATCGCCTCGCGCAGTTCGCATTCGAAACTGACAGGACTGCTCGCAATGCGCGGCGGCCCGACCTTTGTCGAAGGCGCAAGTGCGACCCCCGCATAGTCCGCCTCACTCACGTCTCGCGGCGCATCGACGCTGGTCAGATTCATCACCTCGGCATCGGCCTCGCTGACGAGATTCACCACAAATTCGCGGCTGGCGACGATATTGGTCGCCGTATCCTTGAGCTGGCCTGTGCGGAAATCATGCAGCAGGCCAAGCATGACCAGCGGTGGATCGACGCCGCAGGCATTGAAGAAGCTGTAGGGGGCGACATTCACCAGGCCATCAGCGGACTCCGTGCAGATCCACGCAATCGGGCGAGGTGTGATCGTCGAGTTCATCAGCTTGTAACGCTGACCAAGATCCATTGCGGCCATGTCGAATTGCATTGCGCTTCAGCCCTTGGCCTTGCGCGCCTGCGAGCGGGCAAGGAACGCCGCCCGCGCCCTGGCCAGTTCCTCGCCCCCTTGGGTGATGTGGCAGTAGGCAAGTTCCAGCGCGAGCGCGGCATCGAGACTGGAACTTTCCGCTTCGTGGATCAGCCGCTTGGCGATCTCGACCGCCTGACGGTTGCCCTCGCCCAGATTTTCCGCATATGCGAGCGCGCGGTCGAGCGCCTGCCCGTCGGGAACGACATGGGTGACGAGCCCTAGTTGGTGGGCTTCCTTTGTGTCCAGCACCCGGCACGAAAGCAGGATGTCGCTGGCCCGCTGGCGACCCAGCCGCTGCGTGAGATGCCAGGCGATGCCGCCGTCGGGAACAATGCCGAGATTGACGAAAGGCGCGCCGAACTGCGTGCTCTCGCCCGCAAAGACTATGTCACAGCATAGCGTCATGCCCCAGGCCACACCCCAGGCCCCGGTCTCGACCGCCGCGATCGTCGGCACCGGCAGGGCCTGCAGCCGCGAAAGCACCCGTTGCCCGATTTCCAGTCGCTTGCCGAGGCGCAGCGCACCCTCACCACGCGCGGGCGGGACTTTTACGTCGCCTCCACTGGAAAAGTAGTTTTCGGCGCCTTGCAGGATCAAAGCACGCGCGGGCGTTTCCGCTTCCAGCTCGGAAAGCAGGTTACCGAAGGCTTCCCACATCGGAAACGAGACAGTGTTACGCGCCTTGGGCCGGTTGAGTGTGGCGACGACAATGCCATCGCCGCGCCTCTCGACCAGCAGGTCGCCGCTATCCTCGCTCATTTCGCCTCTTTCGTTTCTCGCGCACGCTGGCGGATATAGTGGCGCAGGCCCTCGAGTTCCTCGTCGGAGAGATTGTCAAACTTGCCCATGCCCCGCGCCATCAAGGCACCGTCGTGCAGCACCGAGCGGAACGCGGCGGCATCGAGCGGTATCGGCGACATCCTGAGATCCGGCGCAGCCCCTCCGGCGACCATGCCCGCACCGTGGCAGATGTTGCAGTTCTGGTTGTAGATCCCGCCGCCGATTGCGGCCTTGGCTTCGTCCACGACGAAAGTCGGATCGTCCTGCACTTCGAGCTTGTAGGGCACCGGATCGGGCAGCTTGCCCTTGGCGCCAAGCGCAAAGGTCAGCAACCGGCGCTTCTGCTCGCGATAGTCCCAGTTGGGCTGGTTGGCGAAGCTGGAACGGTAGCTGGCGATCACCGTGACATATTGCTTGCCGCCCACCCTGTAACTGATCGGCGCGGAAAGAATGCCGTTCTGCGCTTTGAAGCTCCACAATTGCTTGCCGGTATCTGCCGCCAACGCCACGATCTCGCCGCTGTTCTGGCCCTGAAAAACCAGATTGCCTCCGGTCGCAAGCACGCCGCCGTTGAAGGTGTTGGGCGTGGGCACTTCCCATGCCTTCTGCTGCTTTGCCGGATCCCAGGCGACCAGCTTGCTGACAGGCGGATCGGTCTTGATATCGGGCGGCGGCGCGCCAAGTCCGGTGTTCACAAACATGCCGAGCTTGGGCGACCATTCCTTCATGTTGTCCGGGTCGATGTGGACGCGCCCCGCTTCCATCACCGGGATGTAGGTCAGACCGGTTTTGGGACTGTGCGCCATCGCTTGCACACCGTGCGCGCCCGCGGGGAACGGGAACAGTACGAAGGGTTTGCCATCGGGATAGAGTGCTTCGGGATTGATCTCGGGCCGTCCGGTCGCAAGATCCACCTTTTCGGCCCAGTTGACCTTGGCGAACTTGCCGGGCGCGTTGACCAGCTTGCCGGTCTTGCGGTCGATTACATAATAGAAGCCGTTCTTGGGAGCGTGAACCACCACGTCGCGCGGCTTGCCGTCGATCTCCAGCGTGGTCAGCCCGATGTCCATGGCATTGTTGAAATCCCACGTAATTCCGGGATTGGTCTGGTAATGCCAGGCCCGCTTGCCGGTCTTGGCGTCGAGCGCGACGATCGAGGCGAGGTAAAGGTTGTCGCCGCCTCCGGGGCTGCGAATCTTCTGGTTCCACGGGAAGCCATTGCCGGTGCCGAGCAGGATCTTGTCGTATTTCGGATCGTAGGTCATCGCGTGGTAGACCGCGCCGCCGCCGCCGAATTTCCACCATTCGCCGGTCCAGGTCTTGGCGGCTTCGAGAGTCGTCTCGTCCTTGTCGACAGCCGGGTTGCCTGGCACGACATACCAGCGCCACGCCTTCTTGCCGGTATTCAGGTCATAAGCGGTGACATAGCCGCGCACCGGCGAATAGTCCGCCCCGCCAAAGCCGATGACGACAACTCCGCCAGCAACCAGTGGCGGCCCGGTGATGTAGGCCCCCGGTGCTTCGTCAAGCGTCTGCACCGACCAGGCTAGCGTTCCGTCCTTCGCGTTCACCGCGATAAGCCGACCCTCGCGGGTGGCGGCGAAGACCTTGCCATTGCGATAGGCGATGCCGCGAATACCCCAACCCGCGCGCATGTGGGTGCCCGCATCGGGCGCTTCGGCAACCTTTGGATCGTATTGCCACAACTGCTCGCCGGTCTTGGCGTCAAGTGCGGTGATGACGCTCAGACCAGCGCCGAAATAGACCACGCCGCCCACCTCGAGCGGCTGCGTATAGGCATCGAAGGTATCGATGTCGTATGACCAGGCGAGGCCGAGATCGGCAACGTTCGACTGATTGATCTCGTCGAGTGCGCTATAGTGCAGGCCGTTGTCATCGGCGCCATAGGCATACCAATCGTCGCCCGACAGTGCTTCGGTCGGCTGGTCCGCCTGCTTGCATGCTGCGAGCGGCACCAAGGCCAGTGCTGCGCCCAGCAGGAACGCTCGCGTAACAAATCCGGTCATCAGGCAACGTCCTCGCAACTTATTATGAGCCGCGCCATACTAGTGCGCGGATAACTGCACGATGGTGCAGTTTTCAGGTGAAGTCAACTACGCTCCGTGCTATCGCGCCAATGACGGCGAACATGCCGGACGGACGATCAGGAGAGATTGCGATGAGCGAAACCAACCGCAGGGGCGCACTGGCCACCGCCGCACTGGCAACCGGCATTGCCGCCATGGTGACGCCGGCCACGGCAGGCGCGAAAAGCCGCGACAAGACCCTTGCAATGAAAGTTGACGAACTGGCCTCCCGCGCTGCGGTCGAGGAAGTGCTGCTCGACTATGCACGCGGCAACGATCATGGCGACGAAGCAATGATCCGTTCCTGTTTCTGGCCCGAATCGAAGCACAAGCATGGTGGCTTTGACGGCACCTCGACGGCATTCGTGGATTTCGCGATGAAGGTCGGCGCGACGTTGAAATACTCCAAACACCATATCAGCAACATATCGGTCCGCGTCGATGGGGACCGCGCCTTCAGCGAATGCTACTATTTCGCGCATCATCGCCGCAGCAAGAAGGACAGCACAGGCGAGGAGGACGCCTTCTTCGAAGGCCGCTACATCGACATCCTTGAGCGCCGCGACGGCGTGTGGAAGATCATCCAGCGGCGCGGCACGTCGGACTGGAACTCGCCGGTATTCCCGGCGGAGTCGCCCTACAACAGCCTGCCTGCGGGCAGTCACGCGCTGCGCAGCGGGGACGATGCCTATTACCAGATGCTGGCACTGTTCACGGCAGGCAAACCCTGACCGGCATCCGGCCAGGGCATCACTGCCCGCGGTCGTCGATCACCGGGCCGCGCGGCTGTTCCTTCGCCACTTCGCGGGCGCGCTGGCGCAGGTAATGCGCGATGGAACGCAATTCGCGCTCAGGCACTTCGGCAAAGGCAGGCATCCCGCGCGCAATAACGGGACTGTTGCGCACGAACTCGACAAACGTGTTTGCGTCAAGCGGCACCCCGGAGCGCAACAGGTCGGGCGCTGCGCCACCCGCCATCGCCGACGCACCATGGCAGGTTGCGCACCGGTCGGCATAGGCCAGCCCGCCAAGGCGGGCGAGCGCCGGATCGACGCGGAAGGCCGGATTGTCAGGCAAGGTCATGTCTTTTCCGCGCGGCGCAGGCAACGCGTCCTTGCCATCAAGCGCAAAGGCGAGAACACGCCATTGCTGGGTGTAATAGTCCCACTCGGGCTCGAAGCCCTGCGCGGTCGGGAAACGTGAACCGGCGATCACCGCGATATATTGCCTGCCGCCCGCGCGATAGACGATCGGTTGCGCCATGACCGATGTCTGCGCGTCGAACGACCATAACTCCTTGCCGGTGTCCGCCGCCAGGATCGTGAACCTGCCGTCGGCACGCCCCTGGATAACGAGGTTTCCGGCAGTCGTCGCCGTGCCACCGCCACCGCGAATGCCCGTCATGGGAATGCGCCATGCCTCGGACTGGGTGGCCGGGTTCCACGCCAGCAGGAACGAGCTGGCTTCGCGCGGCATGGCCATTTTCGGCAGGGCGCCGATGCCATTCGAGATGCGTTGGCCGTCCTTGAACTTCCATTCGGACAATGGCCCGTCGGGATCGAGGTAGACCCGACCCTGATCCATCGCTGGAATGTAGACGAGGCCGCTTGCGGGGTTGAACGACATCGCCTCGATGTTGTGCGCCCCGAACGGCGAGGGATAGACCACTACCGGTTTGCCATCGGGGAAACGGGCGGCGGGATTTTCGATCGGCTTTCCGGTCTTCTGATCGATGCCGCTCGCCCATGTCGTCGGCACGATAGGCTTGGCGGAGACAAGCTTGCCGTCCTTGCGGTCGATTATGTAGAAAAAGCCGTTCTTCGGCGCGTGCAGGATGACATCGCGCGGCTTGCCATCGACCTGCATCTCGGCCAGCTCGATGTCCATTGCCGAGTTGAAGTCCCAGGTCTCGCCGGGGTTGGTCTGGTAATGCCAGACATATTCGCCGGTATCGGCGTCGAGCGCGACGATAGAGCAGACGAACAGGTTGTCGCCGCCGCCGGGGCTGCGGATCTTGCGGTTCCACGGCGCGCCATTGCCGGTGCCGAGATAGAGCCGGTTGTACTTGGGATCGTAGGCCATGGTGTTCCACACGGTCGCGCCGCCACCGTATTTCCACCACTTCCCGGTCCAGGTCTTCGCGGCCATTTCCATGGTCTTGTTCTCGAAACCCCTGGCCGGATCGCCAGGCACCGTCCAGAATCGCCACGCCTGCTTGCCGGTGGACTGGTCATAGGCAGTCACGTAGCCGCGCACCGGCGCATAGTCAGCGCCGCCGAAGCCGATCACGACCTTGTCCTTGAACACCCACGGCGCGCCAGAGATGTAGCTTCCGTCGCCCCGCGGGGTGGTTTGCACGGACCAAGCCAGCTTGCCCGTCTTCGCATCGAGCGCGATCAACCTGCCGTCGAGCGTGCCGGTGAAGACCTTGCCGTTGGCGTAGGCGATACCCCTGCTGCCCCATGCCCCGCGTAGCTCGACCCCGGCCCTCTCGCGCGCCTTGCTGTCGAATTGCCAAAGCAGCTTGCCGGTAGTCGCATCGAGGGCATGAACGTGGCTCGCCCCGGCGGCAAAATAGACCACGCCATCGACCGCGACCGGCGCGGTCAGACTCGATCCGCCCACATCGATATCGTAGTGCCAGGCCAGCTTGAGCCGGTCGAGGTTGCCGTCATTGATCTCGGCAAGCGGCGAGTAATGCGTCGTCGTC
>JAGREJ010000112.1 GCA_020446595.1 Novosphingobium sp.
GACCAATTGATCGAAGAGGCCATTGCTCAGGTCAGTCTCGACGATTTCAGGGGTGATTCGTATCGCGAGGGGCTGGACGTTCTGGTCAAGGACTACAATTCGGGCCTCGCAAAGGGCTGGATGAACCAAAACGGCCGCGACATGACCGCGCGCGATTCTGTCCACTATCTCACCCGTCGTCTGCTGGTGACCGACTACCTCAAACAGAACCCCGCGCTGACCCAGGCCAAGGTCGAACGTCCGGTCTTCGTCATGGGCATTCCGCGCACCGGGACGACCTTGCTGTCCAACCTGCTCGCCTGCGATCCCGCGCGACGCTCTCCACTATCGTGGGAGATCGACGAGCCGGTCCCGCCCGCCGAACCGGGTATGACCAGGACCGATCCGCGCGCGCTGGCCAAGCTGGCACAGGAGGAGGAGATCAAGCGGGTCATGCCCGGCGTCGCCAAATACTATCGCGGTTCGGCCATCTACCCCAACGAGTGCGTGTTCTTCCTCGCCCATGACTTCAAGACGCTGATGATCGAATCGAAGGGCCGTCTGCCCGAGTATCGCGAGTTCATCTTCAATTGCTCGATGGCTTCCGCCTATTCCTACCACCGCAGGTTCCTGCAACTCTTGCAAGGCAAGAACCCCGGCGTGTGGAACCTCAAGATGCCGAGCCACACGTTGCATCTCGACGACCTGATGGCCGAATATCCCGATGCCCGGCTCGTCTGGACGCACCGCGACCCGCTGACCGCCACAGGATCGTTCTGTTCACTGCTCCGCTTCGCCTTTTCGATGAGTTCGGACAATCCCGACATCGAATGGAATGCCGAAAACTGCCTGTGGCAGGCGAAGGAGCACGCCGAACGCGCCATGGATTTCCGCGACAAATATGGCGAGGATCGGGTGATCGACGTGCACTACGCCGATCTGCTCGACCGGCCGATGGAGACGATGAAATCGCTCTATGCCGCGTTGGGCGACGATTTTACCGAAGGCGCACAAAGCGGCATGCAGGCCTGGCTCGATGACAATCCGCAGAACAAGTTCGGCAAGCACGAATACAAGCTGGACGAATTCGGGCTGACGGTCGATCGGGTTCGCGATACTTTCTCGCGTTACCTGTCGCGCTATGATGTGGCGCCCGAAGGCTGAAGGAGAGAGACGCGATGTTTGCCGGAAAGCATTTTCAGAACGCCTATGTCTGCGACGACATCGAGGCCGCACTCGAAGCCTTCAGGGCGGCGGGCCTCGAAAAGGAGCCGCGGATCATGCATTCGAACAGTCCGGCGAATACACCCGATGGCGCGAAGAATATCGAGATGAAGGTCGCGATTTTTCGCCTGAATGGCCTGACCTACGAGATCATCCAGCCCATCAACGATGAAACCGGCGTCTATGCCAATGCCCCCGACAATGGCGGCGCGGTGCGGTTCCACCACACCTGCTGCCGGGTCGACGACTGGGAGGCGCTGCGCGCCGACGTGGACAATTCTGAATTTCCGGTGGCGATGGAATACGACCTTGGCGAGGGCCAGGTGAAAGCGGTCTATCTCGATGCACGCGAGAAGCTCGGCCACTACATCGAATTCACCTGGATGCCGGAATCGATGTGGCGCGGCTGACGTGGACTGAAACCACGGTTTGCCCTATTCGCGGATCGTGAAGCCCAAGATACTCACCACCATCGTCGGCTATGATCTGCGCCAGTTCGGCGCGGACGCGCTTGCTGGCCTGACGGTCGCACTGGTTGCGCTGCCGCTCAGCATTGCGATCGCCATAGCCTCCGGCGCGCCGCCCGCCGCCGGACTGATTACGGCAGTCGTTGCCGGGTTCCTGATCTCCACGCTTGGCGGCAGCCGGGTGCAAATTGGCGGGCCGACCGGGGCCTTCATTGTCGTCGTCTACGGCGTCATCCACGATCATGGCTACGAAGGCCTGCTGGTCGCGACGCTGATGGCGGGTGCGATCCTGCTCCTGTCCGGCCTGCTGCGTGCGGGCCAGCTTGTCCGCTACGTGCCCGAAGCGGTGATCGAAGGGTTCACCATCGGCATCGCCGTTGTGATCGCTGTCAGCCAGATCAAGGATCTGGCGGGAATGCCGGACATGGCGCTCCCGGCGGACTTCCTGCCAAAGGTCGAGGGGCTGTGGGCGATGAGGGACGGGATCGATCCTGCCGCCCTTGCGCTGGGGCTGGTCTGCGTGGTGGCGATCCTCGTCCTGCGCCGCCTCATGCCGAGGATTCCCTGGCTGGTTGCAGCCGTTGTCGTCGCAAGCATGGTCGCGGCGCTCGCCTTGCCATCGGTTGAAACCGTGACGAGCCGCTACGGCGCGCTTCCCGGTGGCCTTCCCGCCCCACACCTGCCGACCATCGATAGCGCAATGGTTCTCGAACTGCTCCCATCGGCGCTGACGATTGCCTTCCTTGCAGGGATCGAGTCGCTGCTCTCCGCCATTGTCGCCGACCGCATGATCGGTGCCGCGCACCGTTCCAACGCGGAACTCATCGCGCAGGGCGCAGCAAACCTCGCTTCGCCCTTGTTCGGCGGCCTGCCCGCGACCGGGGCGATCGCCCGCACTGCCACCAACGTCAATGCCGGCGGACGAACGCCGGTGGCGGGCATGGTCCACGCGCTGGTGATACTCGCGGTCATGGTTGTGGCCGCCCCGCTCGCCGGAGCACTGGCGCTGCCCGCGCTGGCCGGACTGCTGGTGGTTACGGCATGGACAATGAGCGAGCCGCATCGCTGGCCCGAACGCCTGAAGCAGCCGTTGCCCGATCTTGCGCTCCTTTTGCTGACCGCGCTGCTGACTGTGCTCGCGGACCTGACCATCGCCATCGCCGTGGGCACCGCGCTCGGCCTTGTGCTCAGGTTCACGCGGGGCAGAGTCGAACCGCGTAGCTGGCACACGCCATTCCGCTGGGGCGGCGACAAGCGAAACGAGGAGGACTGACGGAGAGCCGCCTGACGCTCAGGCGACGCTCTCCAGCGGCGCTTCTACCTTCTTGTAAAGCGTCGTGCGTTGCGCCAACGGCCGTCCGGCCATTTGCGATGCACGCTCCAGGTCATCAACGGATAGATCCTGCCCATGCGCCGCTCCGGCCGCGCGGCTGATACTCTCGTTCATCAGGACGCCGCCCAGATCGTTGCAGCCCGCCGCCAGCGCCGCCGCGGCGCCATCGACGCCCAGCTTCACCCAGGAACACTGGATCGAATTGATCTCGCCGAACAGGGCAATGCGCGAAACCGCGTGCATCATCATCGCCTCACGCCAGGTCGGACCCTTGCGGCTCTGCCCGCGCCGGTACATCGGCGCTTCCATGTGGACGAGCGGTAGCGGCACGAACTCGGTGAAGCCGCCGGTATCGCCCTGCAGGCGGCGCAATTCGATCAGGTGCCGCGCCCAGTGGACGGGCCGTTCGAGGTGGCCGAACATGATCGTCGAAGTCGTCGGCAGGCCGACAAGATGCGCGTCGCGCACCACATCGAGCCATTCGCGCGTGGTCAGTTTGTCGGGGCAGATCTGCGCGCGAATGTCGTCATGCAGGATCTCCGCCGCCGTACCGGGCAGCGATCCGAGTCCCTCGTCGCGGAGGCGGGCGAGATAATCACGCGTGGTCATGCCGAGCGTGCGCGCGCCCTGCGAGACTTCGAGCGGGGAAAAGGCGTGGACGTGCAGGTGCGGGCAAGCCTGCTTCACAGCACGCAGGATCGACAGGTAGGTATCGCCGGTATAGCTCGGGTGGATGCCGCCCTGCAGGCAGACTTCGGTCGCGCCTTTCGACACGGCCTCAATCGCGCGCCCGGCGATTTCCTCGAGATCGAGATTGTAGGGCTTGTCGCGGAAGCCCGCCTTGATCGATGTCTTGGAGAAAGCGCAGAACGAACAGGCGTGGGTGCAGATGTTCGTATAGTTGATGTTGCGGTTGACCACATAGGTCACCGTCTCGCCCATGGCATCGGCGCGCAGTCCGTCAGCCGCCTCGATCACCGCCTGGGCATCGGCGCCACGCGCCTCGAACAGGGTGACGATGTCGCTCTCGCCCAGCTCGTAGCCATTGGCCGCGCGCGAAATGATGCGGCGAAGTTCAAGCCGCGCCGAACCTTCGTAGAGAACGCCGAGCGGTTTTTCTGGTGAGCCGGGAGCAGGCATGGCCATGCCAGGGCTCCAGTCGCCTTCGCGCGCCAGACCTTCCGTGTCCGAAAGCTTGTAGACTGCCGGACGAATGGCCGGATTGAGCCATGCCCCGTCATCGAGATCGATGAAGCGCGGATAGACCGTCAGCCGCTCGACCAGTGGCATTCCGGCCCGCGCGCAGACCGCACGCAGCCGCTCGATCTCGGGCCAGGGAGCTTCGGGGTTCACATGGTCGAGCGTGACCGGAGAAATTCCGCCCCAGTCGTCGATGCCGCAGTCGATCAGCTCGGCAAGCCGCTCGTCATTGAGGTTGGGCGGCGCCTGCACCGAGACCTCGAGCGGCATGACGATCCGCGCGGCGGCAAGCACCCGCAGGAAATCCGTCTCGCTCGCCTCGGGCGCGCCCGCCATCTTCGTTCCCGGCTTGGGCGCGAAGTTCTGGACGATGACTTCCTGCAAATGGCCGTGGGCAAGGTGCAGATCGCGCATGGCCAAGAGCGATTCCATGCGTTCCTGCGCCGTCTCGCCAATGCCGATCAGCACGCCGGTGGTCATCGGCATTTTCGCGCGGCCCGCCGCTTCAAGCGAAGCGATCCGCAGCGCCGGAACTTTATCAGGCGAGCCGTAATGCGCCCCGCCCTTCTCGCAGAGCCGTTCCGAGGTCGATTCGAGCATCAAGCCCGCAGACGGAGCAACTTCGCGCAGCATGGCGAAATCCGCCTCGTCGAGCAGACCGGCATTGATATGCGGCAGCAGACCCGTCTCGCGCACAATCGCTTCGGAGAGATCGCGCACATAGTCGATGGTTCGGGCATAGCCGCGCTCGGCCAGCCAGTCGCGCGCCACCTGATAACGCCGCTCCGGCGCGTCGCCGAAAGTCAGCAGCGCTTCCTTGCAGCCCGCCACCGCTCCGGCGCGGGCGACTTCGAGCACTTCCTCGACGGACATGTAAGCCGCGGAAAGCTGCGAAGGCGTGGTTGCGAAGGTGCAGTAGTGGCACACATCCATGCACAGCCGCGTGACCGGAATGAACACCTTGGGCGAATAGGTCATCACCCGCTTGCCGGTCGCATGGCGGCGCGCGCGCGCCTGTTCCATCAGATCGTCAAGCGGCGCATTAAGCAGGTGCTCGATCAGCGCGGGGTCGTCAGTGTTCATCCGTCTCTCAATCCACTCCGCCGACGAGCGCAAGAACCTCTCTCGCCAGCCTTTCGCGATCCGCGCCGTCGCGCATCACCGTTTGCGTAACCGTGGCGCAAAGCCCGGTTTGGCGCAAGGGCGCGGCATCGGCGGCGTCGATCTGATCGATAACGAGATGATCAAGCAACCCGTCGTAGTGCTCGACCAGCGCCAGATTGGACACGGGCTGGCCCAGCTCGGCCATCAGCTTGGCGAGCGGCCCCTTGAGAGCGGTTCCGCCGACCAGCGGCGAGACAGCGACAACCGGTAACGCCGCGAGGCGATCCCGCACGCCGGAAAGCGCAAGGATCGGATCGACGCTGAGCCACGGGTTCGAGGGACAGATCACCACCCC
>JAGREJ010000113.1 GCA_020446595.1 Novosphingobium sp.
CGCGGTCGGAACTTGTCGAGCAGGACCAGCGGCTGCCGGTTCATGAGTGGCGGCATGGCGTAGCCCAGCCCCGAAATATTGCCGAGCGGCGCGGCCATGATCTGCGGCTTGGCGCCGTCGCTGCCCGCATACATGGTGCCGCTGGCGGCCAGCGAACGGGTAATCGTCTCGCGGCTCAGAGGCACCTGCTTTGGCGCGCCGGTCGTGCCCGAGGACAAAAGTTCGAGCGCGGTGCCTTCGGGCGGACCGGCAAACGGCCCCGCCCCACGCTGCAACAAGACTTCGACACTCGCGCAATCATCGCCATCGGTCAGCGCGATGGCGGCGGAACCGACCCTGCGCGCGGCGGCAAGCACTTCCTCAGTCCAGTCCGAATGCTCGGCCACGATGGTCGGCCTGCGCAACCGTTCGATGTCGGCGGCCAGTCGTGCCGGACTTTGCGCGGAATGGATCATGGTCAGCGCCCTGCCTGCATCGAGCGCGCCTGCCATCGTCGCAACATGGGCGGGGCGATTGCGGGCCACCAGCGCCAGCCCGCCTTGCGGCCCCACGGCATCGAGGACAGCTTGTGCCGTGCGCGCCATCCAGTCGCGGCTGTACCAGCGTCCGCCGAAGTGCACACAGTCCTCGTTGCCGGGAACGAGCAGCTTCGGAATCACCGGGGTGGAGACAGATTGAGACACATTCCCGCCCTATCCCCGTCATCACGGAAGTGCAATAGAGGACGCTCTATTGGGGATTAGGGACTCGACATCCCCCCCGAATCGCGGCAATAGAGGACACCCTATTAAGGCGAGGAGCGAAAAAATGGCCACCAAGAGCGACGAAACGAAGGACGACGGCCTCGTCCGCAGCATGCTTACCGACGAATCGATCCAGCTCATGCGGGATCGTATCGGCTTCCCCAATCCCACCGTGCGCACCGGCTTCACCGAAGAGCCGTGGAACACGATCGCAACAGCCGACGCCATGCGTCGCTTCTCCTACTGCATTGGCGACGACAATCCGCTCTATTGCGATCCCGAATATGCCAAGAACACCCGCTGGGGCGAAACCATCGCCCCGCCCGCCTTCGAAAAGTCGATGGGCATCATGGGCAATGCGATCATCGAAGATCCGGTGTGGGAAAAGGAAACCTCCAAGGCGCTTCGCGGCGTGCAGCTGTTCCACTCGGGCGGCGAGAACTTCTACTGGGCGCCGATCACCGAGGGCGTGAAGCTGTGGCGTTCGCGCTACGTCAAGCAGGTGGACGTCAAGGAATCGGAATATGCCGGTCGCTCGGCCATCGTCACCAACGGCCTGTGCATGTGGGACGAGAACGACAAGGTCTATGTCGATGGCGTTGACTGGTTCGTCCATGCCGAGCGCAAGAAGCGCACCGACGACAAGTCGAAGTATGCCAAGGAAGAGCCTGCCTGGTACACCGACGAGGAAATGAAGGAAATCGAGGACTGCTACGACA
Organism: Novosphingobium sp.; assembly: GCA_020446595.1. Lineage (GTDB taxonomy): Bacteria > Pseudomonadota > Alphaproteobacteria > Sphingomonadales > Sphingomonadaceae > Novosphingobium. Next base: position 1,463 of record JAGREJ010000113.1, read on the forward strand.
ACGAGTTCCGTCGTGGCGCCGATACGCTCTACTATGAAGACGTCGTAGTCGGCAGCTCCATGCCCAAGATGGTCAAGGGTCCGTTCCAGATCACCGACCTCATCAACATGCACATGGGCACGGGCTGGATCCTCTATGGCTGCTGGCCAAACCGCCTCGCCTACGAGGGTCGCAAGAAGCTGCGTGGCTTCTACACCCGCGACGAGTTCAACGCTTGGGATTCGCTGCAGCGCGTCCACTGGGACAAGGACCTTGCCGACAAGGTCGGTGTCAAGATGATGTACGACATCGGCGCGGTCCGCCAGTTCCACGTATCGAACTACCTCACCAACTTTGCCGGTGACGATGCCTTCATCCACCGCATCAAGTTCGAGTTCCGCCGCTTCAACTACACCGGCGACGTAACCTGGATGACCGGCGAAGTGGTCGACAAGCGGATCGATCCCAAGCTCGGCCCGGTCATCGAGGTGGTTCTGCGCGGCACCAACCAGCGCGGCAACGACAACATCAATGCCACTTCAACGATCATGGTCGCGAGCCGCGAGCATGGCCCGGTCAAGATGCCCGAGCCGCCCGCGCCAACGCCGCATCGTCGCAAGACACCTTGATCGCAACCTGATTCCTTGGGAGAGGAAGCGCCGACACGGTTCAGGCCGGGTCGGCGCAATCCGTTGAAAGGTAAGCAATGTCCGAAGCGATCGCCTGGCTGCGCGAGGAGTGCGAGGAGCTGGAGGCCCTGCTCAAGGGCCTTTCCGATTCCGACTGGAACCTTGTCACCGACTACAAGGACTGGACCATCGCCGATCAGGTGATGCACCTGCATCAGGTCGATATGTGGGGCATCCGGGCAGTCACGGATCCGGACAACTGGCCGGATTACGTCAAGTCCGTCCGCGCCTATCAGGCCGAGGGCAAGACCCATTATGACGTCGCGCGCGAACTGTTCGGCGACCTGCCGCGCGGCGACCTGCTCGCCTTGTGGAGCAAGGGCTGGCGCGAGCTCATCGGCAAGCTCGAAGCGGTCGTCGGCGACGACAAGCTGCCGTGGTTCGGCCCGCCGATGCGCCCCGATTCCTTTGCAGGCGCACGCCAGATGGAGACCTGGGCGCATGGTCAGCGAATCTGGGACATTCTCGGCAAGACCCGCACGCCCACCGAACGCATCAGGGGCATCTGCGAGCTGGGCGTTCGGACACAAGGCTGGACTTTCGCCAACCGCAAGATCGAGCGTCCGCCCGTCGCTCGGGTGGAACTGACATCGCCTTCGGGCGAGCAATGGGTCTGGAACCCGGACGCGGAAGGACTGGTGAAGGGTTCGGCGCTCGATTTTGCACTGGTCGTGGTGCAATCGCGCAATGTCGCCGATGTGGGTTTGATCTGCGAAGGCGACAATGCCAAGGCGTGGATGGCGATCGCCCAGGCCTATGCCGGGGTGCCCGCCGATCCGCCCAAGCCCGGCACGCTCAAGGTGCCGAAATAAGATACCGGGAGCAGAGATGGCCGAAGTTACCCTGAGCCGCCCGTCCGATCACGTCGCCGTCATCCGTATCGACCGGCCAGAAGCGATGAATGCGCTCAGCCTGAGCGTGCGTCAGCAGATCGCCAAGTTCGTCAACGAGCTCAACGAGGACGACGAAACGCGCGTCATCGTGCTGACCGGTGGCGAAAAGGTCTTCGCGGCAGGCGCGGATGTTGGCGAGCTCAACAAGCGCGAAGTTCTCAGCAGTCAGTTCCGACTGTCGCGCGTCGCGTGGGAAGCGCTCGATTCCTGCCGCAAGCCGATCATCGCTGCGGTCAACGGCTATGCCCTGGGTGGCGGCTGCGAACTGGCGCTGCATTGCGACATCATCGTGGTCGGCGACGAAACCAAGGTAGGTCAGCCCGAAGTGCGGCTCGGCATCATGCCCGGCGCGGGCGGCACCCAGCGGTTCGTGCGCGCCACCGGCAAGTATCAGGCGATGCGCTGGCTGATGACCGGCGACCAGATTCCGGCGCAGACCGCCTACGAGATCGGCCTCGTCTCCGAGGTCGTGCCCGAAGCCGAAGTACAGGCCCACGCGCTCAAGCTCGCCGAGAAGATCGCTCGCCTGCCCCCGCTCGCCATCGAGGGCAGCAAGCAGGCGGTCATCATGGGTGCGGAAGCTTCGTTGCCGACCGCGCTTGCCTTCGAGAACAAGATCTTCCAGCTGCTGTTCGCCAGCGAGGACAAGGCCGAAGGCACCAGCGCCTTCCTTGAAAAGCGCAAGCCCGAGTTCAAGGGGAAGTGAACCGGACAGGGACGCATTGACGCGCCCCTTGCCTCACAGTTCCATCATGCCCGCATAACGCTCGACCTGCGCACCGGCCCCGCCGTGGCGCATCTCGAAAGCGATGAGCTGGCGGAAATGGTGTCCGACCGGGTATTCCTCGGTCACGCCGATGCCCCCGTGAAGCTGAATGCCCTGCGCGCCGACAAAGTGCCCTGCCTGCGCGACCTTGACGCGGCAGGCCGCCGCCATGGCCGAGCGGTCTGTATCGTTGCGCACCAGTGCATCGAGTCCGCGCAGCACCACCGAGCGCGCCTGCTCCAGTTCGATGAACATGTCGGCGAGCCGATGCTGGAGCGCCTGGAACTGGCCGATAAGCTGACCATATTGCTGGCGGGTGTTGAGATATTCGCGTGTCAGTTCGAAGGCAGTGTTCATCACGCCCACGGCTTCGGCGCTTTCGACGACGTGCTCGCAATCCACGGCAAATTCGATGGCTGAAAGCGCATCTTCGGCGATGAGCGTGGCGGGAGTGCCATCGAGCACCAGATCGCCCGCAGGCCGCATATCGAAATAGAGGTATTCGCGCAGCCGCGCATCGCTCGCCGCGACTTCGAACAGGCCGATCCTGCCTTGACCGGTCTTTGCCGAAACAAGGAAGCTCGTCGCCAGCGGCGCGCCGAGTATCGCGGTCTTGGCGCCGGTCAGCTTCCAGCTATCGCCCGCTTGCTGAGCCGTGGTTTCGACCCATGAGGGATCGCCGCCCTGCCCGGCCTCGACATGGGCCATGAGCGGAATCTCTTCGCCCGAAGCCAGCGCCTCAAGGCGATCCGGCGCAAGCGCCAGCAGCAATTGCGTCGCCGTCACCGCGACGCCGACATAGGGCGCGGCAACCAGCCCCTTGCCCAGTTCCTCGGCGATGATGGCATTGTCGTAGACGTCGCCGCCCAGCCCGCCCGCATCTTCGGGAATGGCTACCATCAGCCAGCCAAGCTCGGCGAATTGCGCCCACTGCGCGGCCATATCCGCACCGGCATCCGCTTCGGCCTCGACCCAACGGGCCGTAGCGTCGCGGAACATCACCTGCTCCTCGGTGGGGAGAACCTTCATGCCCATGTCAGCGGTTCCTCAGCAATTGTCCGGCGATGATGTTGCGCTGAACCTCGTTGGAGCCGCCGTAGATCGTCAGCGAGCGGCGGAACATGAAGTCCGAGGTAACGCCATAGGCATCCGGCCTTCCCGGCGGATCGTCAGGCGCGGAAAGGAAATAGTCCTTTTCGGCGTAGTAGGGCAGTCCGGCCTCCTCCAGCGCCTCGATCATCAGCGCGCCCAGCCGTTGCACCAGTTCGGTGCCGCGCACCTTGAGGATCGACGGCGTCGGCGCAGCCCCGAGAATGCCCGCTTCCTCTTCCGCGACCACGCGCCACAGTGTCGCCTCGTGAGCGAGCACCTCGATTTCGAGCTGGGCAAGGCGGCGCTGGAAATGCGGGTCCTCGATCAGCGGGCGGCCGCGGATTTTCGTCTCGCGGGCAATTGCCTTGATGCGGGCGAGCTGGCCCTTGTGGCGCTTGACCTCGGCGCTGAACGTGCGTTCCTCGGCGAGCAGTTCCTTGGCATAGGTCCAGCCCTTGTTTTCCTCGCCGACGAGGTTGGAGGCAGGAACCCGCACGTTGTCGAAGAACACCTCGTTCAACTCGTGCCCGCCATCAATGGAAATGATCGGACGGATGGTGATCCCCGGCGTCGACAGGTCGATCAGCAGGAACGAGATGCCCGCCTGCTTCTTGCCCTCGGTCGAGGTGCGCACCAGCATGAACACCCACTCCGAATAGTGCGCTTCCGACGTCCAGATCTTCTGGCCGT
>JAGREJ010000114.1:0-162 GCA_020446595.1 Novosphingobium sp.
CCTTCACGGCATTGGCGAGCGTGTTGACGCCATTGAGGATTTCCTCGCGCGCGTCACGGCCAAAACGTACGTCCTTGGCAGCCATTTTCTTGTTCCTCTTGAATTCGTGTTGTGTCTGGAAATGCGGTCGGGATGCGGCTCAGCCGATGAGGCCCAGCCCGT
>JAGREJ010000114.1:335-10529 GCA_020446595.1 Novosphingobium sp.
CCCTCGGCGGGCTTTTCCTTGGCGCTGTCGGGAATGATGATGCCGCCGGCCGTCTTTTCTTCGGCCTCGACGCGGCGCACGAGAACACGGTCGTGCAGCGGACGAAAACTCATGGGGTATTCCTCCTCCAAAGGGATTTTAAACTTTTGGCACTCTCACAGCAGGAGTGCCAGCGGGCGCGCATATGGGTTTGAGACCTTCGTGCGTCAAGCGATTCCGCGCAAAAAGATTCAAGTTTGTCCCTATGCGGGAAGCAGCCCGTGGGCCGCGCGGCGCGACCAGCGCCACACCAGCAATAGCGCGACCACGACCAGTCCCGCCGCGAGGCCGATCCACACGCCAAGGCCGCCGAGCGGGCTGGCGAAGCCCAGACCGATGGCCATGACGAAGCCGATCGCCCAGTATCCGCCGATGGCGATCAGCATTGGCGCGCGCGTATCGCGCAGGCCGCGCAGCAAGCCCGACGCCACCGCCTGCGTGCCGTCGAAGATCTGGAAGGCCGCCGCGATGAACAGGTATTGCGTGCCAATTGCCAGCAATCCCGCGTTGGCCGGATTCGCCGCGTCGATGTAAATGGCAAGGAACGGCGTGGGGAACGCGAAAAGCACGATTGCCGCCGCGGTCATGAAGCCAACGGCAATCATCAGGCCGGCGCGGCCTGCCCGCGCGATCCCGGCGTGGTCGCCAGCGCCATAGTAATAGCCGACCCGGATCGTCGCGGCCTGCGCCACGCCGAAGGCCACCTGGAAGGTGAACGAGGAAATCTGCAGTGCTATCGAGTGCGCGGCGAGTTCGGCAGCGCCGATCCGGCCCATCAGGAACGCCGCGCCCGCGAACAGCCCGGCCTCGGCCATCAGGGTCAGCCCGATCGGCGTGCCGATGCGCAGCATTTCGCGCAGACGTTGCCACTCGGGTCGCCACCAGTTGCCGAACAGGTGATAGCGCCGCATCCGCCGGTTGGTCTGGATCGCCGCGACATAGGCCAGCAGGGTGACGACCGAGGTTATCACGCTGGCCAGTGCGGAGCCCAGCAGGCCAAGCTCCGGCGCGCCGAGGTTCCCGAAAACGAAGGCGTAATTGGCCAGCGCGTTGACGAAAATCGCAATGCCGGTGATGAAGGTGGCGAAGATCGGCCTTCCCATCACCGAGACGAAGATGCGCAGCGCGGTCGCCAGTTGCGTCGGGATCATGCTCAGCGAGATCAGCGCGAGGAAGGCCGCGGCCTGCGGGGCGATCTGCGGGTCCTGTCCGGTAAGGCGATAGAACGTGCCGCCCATCGCCGCGAGGCCCATGCCCAGCGTGCCGCCAGCCACTGCCAGCCACAAGGCCATGCGCATCGAGCGGCGGACCTCGCGCAGGGGATTGCGCCTCCTGCCCAGTTCCGCCGCAACGAACGGGGACACCGCGCTGACCACGCCGACAAGTCCGTAGTTGACCAGCCAGTAGTAGGAGATGCCCAGCGTCGCGGCGGCGAGCGCCTGCTGGCCCAGTTGGGCGACGAACATCACGTCTATCGCGTGGACCAGCATCTGCAGCACGTTGGCCAGCGCCAGCGGCCATGCCAGACGCAGATTGGCGGTCAGTTCGCCGCGCAGGGTCCGGGGTTGGCCGTGCATGCTCATGCCCCGCCCATAGGCGGCGGCGCGGACCGGCGATAGAGCGCGTGTGACCGCTCGTGTTGACACTCGGGCCAGCGCCTGTGCGAAGCTGGCACAGTTGCCCTTTTTTGCTCGCACGGTAACGACTTGGACCGGGATTTCGGGCATGGCGCAAGGCGATGACACCGCGCCGTTACCTGCTTGCACTCGCCACATTGCTCGCAACGGCGAGTCCGGCCTGCGCCGACGAACTGTTCGTCGGAGCCTATGTGCATGAGGTCGACACGCCATTCACCCTCAAGGTCGCCGAACAAGGCGCCGACCTGGCGCTGGGCTATCGCTTCAAGCCGATTGAAAGCCTTGGCGCTATCGGCAAGCCCGCGCCCTATGTGATCGCCTCGCTCAACACGGCGGGCGATACCTCTTTCGCGGGAGCGGGCCTGAGTTGGACCATCGGCAAGGGCCGCTTTTACTTCCGGCCTGCCGTGGGCCTGATCGTCCACGATGGCGACCTGCACCGCATCGATCCCGCCAATGGCAGCGACCGCGGGCTGGGCAGCCGGGTGCTGTTCGAACCGGAGCTGGCCCTTGGCTGGCGCGCCAGCGAACGTGTGGCGATAGAGGCGAGCTGGATGCACATCAGCAGCGCGCAACTGTTCAACAGCGAACAGAATCCCGGCATCGACATGATGGGCCTGCGGCTGAATCTTGGCCTTTGACGGGCAAGATGCGCTAGGCTTGCGGCATGTCTCGTCTGATCCTGTTCAACAAGCCGATGGGCGTGCTCAGCCAGTTCACCGACAAGGGCAACGAGGGGTCGGAGCGCGCCACGCTCTCGGACTATATCGACGTTTCCCATGTCTATCCCGCCGGCCGGCTCGACCGTGACAGCGAGGGGCTGCTGCTGCTGACCGATGACGGCAAGTTGCAGGCGCGCATTGCCGATCCCCGGCACAAGCTGCCCAAGACCTACCTCGTTCAGGTCGAAGGCGAGATCGGCGAGGCGGCGCTGGCCGCGCTGCGCAAGGGCGTCATGCTGAAGGACGGCATGACCCGGCCCGCCAAGGCCGAGGCCATCGAACCGCCTGCGCTCTGGCCGCGCGATCCGCCGGTGCGGTTCCGCAAGTCGGTGCCCGACAGCTGGCTGTCGCTGACGATCACCGAGGGCCGCAACCGGCAAGTGCGGCGCATGACCGCCTCCGTGGGACACCCCACCTTGCGGCTGGTGCGCTGGCGGATCGGCGACTGGACTCTCGATGGTTTGAAACCGGGGGAGTGGCGCGAAGTGACGGCGCGTTAGAGGTCCGTCACGTTCTCCGGGCCCCAATAGGCGCGCATGTGCGCGATCTTGCCCGCTTCGTCGAAATCCCACACGTCGATCACATCGATGCGCGTTTCCACGCCGTCGCGTGTCAGGAACGAGGCGAAGGGAAAGGCGGCCGAACTGGCGGCGGTCCGAACCGGCCCCAGCAGTTCGAGCCGCGCGCCGCCATCGGCCATGATCCGGGTGTAGAACGCGCGCACCGCCTGGCCGCCGACCATTGGCGGAGTGCCGAGCGGATCCTCGATCACGGCGTCGTCGGCGAACAGGCCGATAATCAGTTCGGCATCGCCGGTCGCGAAGCCGCGCACATAGGCGTGAACAGCTGCTTCCATTTCGCTGTGGCTTGGCATCGCGATCTCCCCCGGCTGTGTTGTTGCCGAAAACCGGAAGCTTGGCCAGCGCCCACTGACAACAACGCGTAGATTGCCTTGCCCCTTGATGTTTGCGCCGTTCCGCCGCACCGCTAAAGCAAGATCAATGCGGGGAGGATAGAGACCGGATGAGCGCGCTCAAGGGCATAAGGTTCTGCGATTTCACCGGACAGCTTGCGGGAGCAGCCGCGACCAAGTGGATGGCGGCTTTCGGCGCGGAAGTGATCCGCGTGGAGGATCCGACCAACCAGGGTGCGTGGGACGTGCTGCGCAATACGCCGCCGTTCATCGACGAGCGGCGCGGTCCGGACCTTGGCGGCGGTTTCAACAACCACAATGTCGGCAAGCTGGGGATCACGCTCAATCTCAAGACCGCGAAGGGGCGCGAGATCCTCGAACAGATCGTCGCGAAGTCCGATGTGGTGACAGAGAATTTCGCGGCAGGCGTGCTCGAACGGCTGGGCTTCGGTTACGAGCGCCTGAGGGAGATCAAGCCCGACATCATCTATGTCTCGAATTGCGGGTTCGGCCACACCGGGCCTTACCGCGACTTCAAGACATGGGGGCCGATTGTCCAGGCGCTTTCCGGCCTCACCCACAATTCCGGCCTGCCGGGCATGGAACCGGCAGGCTGGGGCTTCAGCTACATGGATCACACCGGCGGGCACTACATGTCGATCGCGATCCTGCTGGCGCTGTTTCACCGCATGCGCACCGGCGAGGGGCAATGGGTGGACATGGCCTGCTGCGATACCGGGCTGACGCTGCATGGTCCGGCTCTGCTCGATTACACCGTCAACGGACGCAAGTCGCGGCGCGAGGGACGCCCCATCGGCAATCGCAGCGAATGGCCCGCCATGGCGCCGCACGGCATCTACCGCACGCTTGGCGAGGATCAGTGGATCGCCATCGCCTGTCGCAGCGATGCGGACTGGCAGGCGCTTGCCGGTGTTATCGGCGAAGGCTGGGCCAGCGATCCGCAATGGCAAACGCTCGAAGGGCGGATTGTCGGTCAGGACGATCTCGACCGCCTGATGGACGCATGGTGCGCAGGGCAGGACAAGCATGCGCTGCACAAGCGCCTCCAGCAGGCGGGGCTTGCCGCCGCCGCCGTGCTCGATGCCCGCGAGCGGATCGATGAGGATCCGGGCAACGACTGGATGGAGCTGTGGCCCGAAGTCGAGCACAGCGCGATGGGCAAGGTGCGGGTCGATGGCCTGCCGGTGCGCATGTCGAAAACCCCGCAAGTGATGGAGCGCGGCGCGCCGTGCCTTGGCGAACATAACGAGCAGGTGCTGACCGGCCTGCTGGGTATGGACGCCGCCGAAGTGGCGCAGCTGCGCGAGGAGGGCGTGATATGAGCGCGCTCAACGGCATCCGCGTCATCGAGCTGGCGCATGAGAACTGCGCATTTACCGGCAAGTTGTTGGCCGACATGGGCGCGGACGTGGTGGTGATCGAGCCGCTCGAAGGTGCGGCGTCGCGGGGATATGAGCCCTTCGTCGATGATGTTCCCGATCCCGAACGCAGCCTCAACTGGTGGCATTACAATACTTCGAAGCGCGGCGTGGCGCTCGACTGGACCGTGCCGGAGGGGCGCGATGCGCTGCTCGCGCTGATCGGAGGCGCGGACCTGCTTCTCGAAGCGCAAGACCCCGGCGCGCTGGCCTCGGCCGGTCTTGGCGACCCGGTGCTGACCGGCGCGATGGAGCGCCTGATCCATGTCTCCATCACGCCGTTCGGTCCGGAAGGGCCGCGCGCCATGGATCATGCCACCGATCTGACGCTGTTCGCCAGCGGCGGCGTTGCCTTTGCCTGCGGTTATGATGACCATGAACTGCCGCCGATCCGGCCAATGGGCAATCACGCCCAGTCGATGGGCGCAAGCTTCGCCGTTCAGGCTGCGCTGACCGCTCTCATCTTTCGCGAGGCAGGCGGTGCGGGCCAGAAAATCGATGTCTCGCTCAATGCCGCGGCCAATGTCACGACCGAGCTGTCCAGCTACAACTGGCTGGTGGCAAAGACGTTGCTCCTGCGCCAGACCGGGCGGCACGCGAGCCCCTATATCTCGATGCCGACGCAGTATCGCTGCAAGGATGGCCGCTACGTCAATACCGGGCTGCCGCCACGCACTGCGAAACAATTCGTGCTGATGCTGGAATGGTTCCGCGAACTTGGTTTCGACACCGAGTTCGAGGAAACCGTTTTCCTCGAAATGGGCACGCAGCATCCGGTGCTGGACATTGCCAGGATCGGCGAGGACGACGAGGTCACCGCGATTTTCAGCGCCGCGCGTGAGGCGCTGGCTTTCGCGAGCGAGCGGATGAACGCCTACGATTTCTTCGTCAGCGCGCAGAAGGCCAATATCCCGGTCGGGATCATCTATTCGCCCGACGAGGCCTTCGAGGACGAGCATTTCAAGGCGCGCGGATTTCAGGTCGAGATGGAACAGCCGCAACTGGGGCGCACGGTGCGCTATCCCGGTGCGCCCTATGCCCTGCCCGCCAGCCCGTGGAAACTTTCGCGGGTGGCTCCCACGCTGGGCGAGCATACCGACGAAGTGCTGGCCGAAGCGGGCATCGATGCGGAGCAATTGCGGGCGAGCGGCGCGCTGGGCTGATCGGCCCGCGTTCAGTCGGCGGGCTTGACCGCACCCAGCCCGGAAGCAGGCTCGCTCGGCGAAAAGCCCATTGTTTCCATGAACAGGGCGAGCGCTTCGCCGGTCGTGCGCGGCTGGGCGGCGGGCGCTTCGGCAAGGATCTGCGGCATGGCGGCGGCGACCCGTTCGATGGTCTGGTCGGGATCGATCCAGCCATGCGTCTCGCCGATCACGGTGCGTGCCACGCGGCCTCCCCCGGCGACGAACAGTTCGCCCGACACCGGGCATGTCTCGTGGCACAGCAGGGCCACCAGCGGCGAAACCAGTTCCGGGCGGCAGGTCTCGAGGAACCAGTCGCGAAAGAGGCTTTCGGCCATGTTTTCGGCCATGCGCGACGCGCCCGCCGGACTGACCATGTTGACCTTGATATTGCTCGCTTCTCCGGCGGCGGCGAGCGCGCGCGTCAGGCCGACATATGCCGCCTTGGCGGTGGAATAGGGGACCGACCCGGCGATGCCGTAAAGCGCGGTCGATCCGACCAGCACGATCCGGCCCGCGCCATTGGCCTGCATCGAGGGCCATGCCTCGCGGCACAGCGTGAAGGCTGCCCGCGCATTGATGGCAAGCTGCTTGTCGAGACGTTCGATGCTTTCGTTCGCGAAGTCCATCGAGCCGAGCGTGAACCCGGCATTGTGGACCAGTGCATCGAGCCTGCCGAATGTCTGCATTGCCATTGCAACGGCATTGCAAGCGCCCTGCATGTCGCTCAGGTCCTCGGTGCAGGCGATCGCCTCCCCGCCTTCGGCGCGGATCAGGCGGGCTGTCTCCTCGGCTGGTCCCGGATCGCTGCCATCGCCATAGAGGCCGACGCCCCGGTCGCTCACCACGACGCTTGCGCCGCGCCGCGCCAGCAGCAAGGCATGTTCGCGGCCCATGCCCCGGCCCGCGCCGGTGACCAACGCCACCTTGCCGTCGAAACGCAGTTCGCCGGTCTCCATGCTATCAGCTTTCGGCCACGCCCTCGAACAGGCGCATGGTGCGTTCGATCCCCGGTGGCTGGGGATCGCGGCGGTGCTGCACGCCGAAATTGTCCCACACGCAGATGTCGCCCTCTTGCCAGAAGTGCTCGTAATAGGGCGCGTTGGCGAGAGCGAAGTCGCGCAGCCATGCGAGGGTTTCGGCGCTTTCCGCTTCGCTCATCCCGGCAATGCGATAGGTGGTCCAGTCGCTGCCGAATACGGCCCTGCGTCCGCTTTCGGGATGGCTGGAGATCACCGGGTGCATGGCGTCGCACAGGCGCGGAAGCTTGTCGGGGAGCGGCAGGCGCGGATCGAGGAAAATGCCCTGCTTGCCTTCCAGTTTGGCCCTGACCTCGCGCGGCAGGAGCTCGCACACGGTATACATGTCGCGGAACGCGGTCGGCACCGCGCCCTCGCCGAAAGTCACGTTCTCCAGCAGCGAGATCGTCTTGAACTGGGGCTTGTGCGACTGGTCCTGATGCCAGCCAAGCTCGACCATGCCGTCGTCGCCCGCGACAACCAGATTGCCGCCCGCCTTGTTGCGCATGACGTTGTTGACGGCCTTTTCGGTGCTGAACCGGTTGTAGTGGAACTGCCCGTCCGGCGTTTCCATCACAAGCGGACCGAAGCCCCTCCAGAACGCATTCGCCTCGTCGTGATTGGGCGAGCGTTGGCCGCGCAGGACCAGCAGCAGGTGGCGGCGCATGGCGCGCCTGAGTTCGTCGACGATCTGCGGATCGGGCGGGCCGTCGCTCCATTCCACGCCGCGCACCACCACGCCGAACGGCGCATCGAGCGGTTCGTAGGCAAGCCGGGTCGTGCGCCTGTCCTGCGTTGGGTTACAACCCGAGAAACCGGCAATTCCGGCGGTGCGCGTTGCGGTCAGGGTCTGTGGCATGTCGGCACTCTCCATTCGATCAAGCGTCCTAGCTCACCTTTTCGCTGCTGTGAACGGACCCGTCGCGCATTCTCGCCCGGTATGCCTTGAGGTCCGCCTTGATCTCCGGCGCCATGATGTAGAGGCCGATCAGGTTGGGTATCGCCATGACAAAGATCAACGCATCGGCAAAGTCGAGGATCGCGCCCAGTTCGACCGAAGCGCCGATCACGATGAACACACAGAAGATCAGGCTGAACGCGAGTTCGCGCTTGCGCCCGTGGCCGAACAGGAAAGTCCAGCCCTTGGTGCCGTAGTAGGCCCAAGCCAGCATGGTCGAGAAAGCGAACATGAAGGCGATGGCCGCGAGCGGCACCGGCGACCAGGCAAAGGTCTTTGCGAAGGCCGCGGCAGAAAGTTCGATGCCGACCAGCCCGCTGCCAGTCAGCGCCGGCGTGTCGAATGTGATGACCAGCACCAGCCCGGTCAGCGTGCAGATCACCACCGTGTCGATGAAGGGTTCGAGCAGGGCCACGAAGCCTTCGGTGAGCGGTGTATCGGTGCGCACCGCCGAATGGGCAATCGCCGCCGAGCCGATCCCCGCCTCGTTGGAAAAGACCGCGCGCTGGAAGCCGAGGATCATCACGCCCACCGCGCCGCCCGCCACACCATGCGGCGTGAATGCCCCCGACAAGATCGCCGCAATTGCATCGGGAACCCGCCCGATATTGAGGCCGATGACCGCCAGCGCCAGCAGGACATAGGTCACCACCATGAACGGCACCAGCTTCGAGGTGACGCGGGCAATCGAAGTTATCCCGCCGATGATGATCGCAGCGACCAGCACGGCCATGACCAATCCGGCCAGCCAGCCCATGCCCTGAAGCATCGACGCATCGCCGCCGGTCACCACCAGAAGCTGGCGATAGGACTGGTTGGACTGGAACATGTTGCCGATGCCGAGGCAGCCGATGACAATGCTGAGCGCATAGAAATTGCCCAGAACCTTGCCGAGGCCGCCCAGACCTCGTCTGGCGAGCCCGTTCTTCAGGGTGTGCATCGGCCCGCCCGAGGCCGAGCCGTCCGCATTGATGGTCCGGTATTTCACGCCGAGCGTGCATTCGACGAATTTGGTCGTCATGCTGACGAGCCCGGCCATGGCCAGCCAGAATACCGCGCCGGGGCCGCCCAGCGAGACGGTAACGGCGACGCCCGCGATATTGCCGATACCCACGGTTCCCGAAACGGCAGCAGTCAGGGCCTGGAAATGGGTGATCTCGCCGCTGTGTTCGGGATCGGCATAGCGCCCGCTTACGATATGCAAGGCATGGCGAAAGCCGGTGAGATTGATGAAGCCAAGGTAGGCGGTGAAGAACAGCGCGCCGGCAATCAGCCAGCAGACGATCAGCGGCAGATCGGCCCCGCCGATGTGCACCGAATAGAAGATGAAGGCCGACAAGGCGTCGGTAAGCGGCTGGACTGCCGCGTTGATCGTCTGGTCAATGGTGCGCATGGGGCCTCGCGGGTGCGGCTCGGCGGGTCATGGATCTGTGAGAATTCCTTTTGAACGGCACCTGTGACGGGTTACCGGCTTCGGGAGCAACTGCAAGAGTCGCGAGAGATGGCAGAACCGCAATTCAGCACGATTTCCGTCAAACGCCTGACCGGCGCGATGGGCGCGGAGATTTCCGGCGTCGATCTGGCGGGTGAGCTTTCGGACGCGTGCTTTGAGGAGATCCGCACTGCGCTGTTCACCTATGGCGCGATCGGATTTCGCGACCAGCAGCTAACCTTCGAGGATCACCGCCGCTTTGCCGAGCGTTTCGGAACGCTGGAGGTTCACCCCATCGTCAACGGCATGGAGGATCATCCCGAGATCATCCGTATGCACAAACCTGCCGGAACCGCCGCCAGTTTCGGGGTCGGGTGGCATTCGGACAACAGCTTCTTCGAACAGCCCAGCCTCGGCTCGATCGTCCATGCCCACGTGGTTCCCCCGCAAGGCGGAGACACGCTGTTCGCCAACCAGCAGCTTGCCTTCGACACCCTGTCAGATGGCCTCAAGGACACGCTGCGCGGCCTCACCGCGATCCATTCGGCGAAGGATGCCTATACCTCACCCACAGCGCTCGAAAAATACGATGGCGACGGTCCGATCACCTATCGCCGCAGCGAGGTTATCGAGGAGGAGGTCGAGCATCCGGTGGTCATCCGCCATCCGGCGACGGGGCGCGAGGCGCTCTATGTGAATCCCATGTTCACCGACCGCATCAAGGGCTGGACGAAAGACGAAAGCGCGCCGCTGATTTCCTTCCTGCTTGCCCATGCGGTGCGCGAGGATTTCCAGTGCCGCTTCCGCTGGGAGAAGGGCAGCGTCGTCATGTGGGACAACCGCATCGTCCAGCA
>JAGREJ010000114.1:10757-11868 GCA_020446595.1 Novosphingobium sp.
CGAGTCCATGATCGACATTGCCTTAATTTCGCTGGCGCAGGCACCGCAAATCGATGTGGATGGCTATGCGGGCGTGTGCTGGACCGGCTCCAACCTGTTCTTTTCTGCATCGGACCATGTGGTGCAGCGCCACGTCGATCTGTGCCGCCTGTTCTTCGACAAGGGCATTCCCCAGATGGGGAGCTGCTGGGCGGCGCAGCTCGCCGCGGTCGCGGCGGGCGGCGCCTGCGAGAGGAATCCCAAGGGCCGCGAGTTCGGGGTGGCGCGCAAGATCGCGCTGACCGACGCGGGCAGGGATCATCCGATGTTCGCGGGCAAGCGCACCGCCTTCGACGGGTTCACCTCGCATGCCGACATTGTGACGCGGCTGCCCGAGGGCGCGGTGCTGTTGGCCGACAACGCTTTCACGCCGGTTCAGGCGCTGGAAGTCCGCCATGGCGAGGGGACGTTCTGGGCTATCCAGTATCACCCCGAATACGATCTTGCCGAGATCGCGGCATTGGCGCGGGCGCGTAAGGACGAACTGATCGCGCAGGGCACCTTTGCAGACCCGGCGGCGCTGGAGCACTATCACGCAGACATGATGAGCCTGCACGCCGACCCGTCGCGCCGGGATCTGGCGTGGAAATGGGGCATCGACGAGGATCTGCTCGATCCGGATCAGCGCACGCTGGAACTGCGCAACTGGCTGGCGCATTTCTTCGGATCGGGGAACGAAGCCTGAAACTGCCTGGTGCGGTCGAGAAGACTCGAACTTCCACGGGCTTTCGCCCACAACGACCTCAACGTTGCGCGTCTACCAATTCCGCCACGACCGCTAAATTGTGAAGGTCCGCTCGAAGCCGACCCTGGAAGGCAGGAGCGGGCCATTAGCAAAGGCCTTGAGGCGCTGCAAGCGGCTGTGCCGCGATTTCTGCCGTGTCGGGCACTTGCAGGACTCAGCCGGGTTTCCAGCCGATCTCGGCGGCTACGGCGCTCTTGGGAACGTCGGTGACCGCCTCGTTGATCGTCACGCTCTCGCCCGGTCCCAGTCGCCGTTTGGGCGGGACCACTTCCCAGCGGTAGACGATTCGCTCGCGCGCATCGCGCATCACGATCAGGATCGACGGCA
>JAGREJ010000006.1:0-1612 GCA_020446595.1 Novosphingobium sp.
CCGCTGGCCTTTGCCCGCGCGATGCGGCAATCTCTCCATCGATCATCGCAACCGGGGGAAGCGCCATGGAATATGTTCGCGTTGCAGGCACGGGTGACATTGCTCCGGGTCAGATCGTGCCGGTCGAGGCGGGCGGGCAGAAGCTCCTGCTCGCGCAGGTCGGCGATGCCTACTACGCCGCGCAGCGCAAATGCCCGCATCTCGGCTTCAACCTGTGTCGCGGCTCGCTCGATGGCGGCGCGGTGGTCTGCCCGCTGCACAAGGCGAAGTTCGACCTCGCCACAGGCAAGATCGAGCGCGACCCCAAGCTGCTGTTCATCAAGATGAACGCCAAGAGCGACCTCAAGACTTACCCGGTGAAGGTGGAAGGAAGCGATCTGCTGGTGGGCGTCTGACGGTGAACGCGGCGAGGCCCGGCCTTTACAGGCCCTGCGCAAAGGCGCAGACCTTGTTCCAGCCATAAAACATCAGGAGAGAGCCAGATGCGCATCCAGGTTCCGCAAGGGGGAGACCCCACCAAGGCCTTCGAAACGCTGAGCAATGCCTATGCGCCCGAGATCGTGCGCGCGGCGGGCAATTTCAGCACCATGGCCTATCAGCACTCCAAGCTGTCGCTGCGCGAGGTCGAGGCGGCGCGCTATCGCACCGCGCAGATCAACGGCTGCCTCGTATGCCAGGGCTTTCGCGCGGGCCGCGATTTCCCGCAGATGTTCGAAGGTTTTGGCGGCGATCTCGAAAGCTCGGTCTATCGCAACGGTCCCGCGCCCGACGAGGAGTTTTACGCGCAGGTCGAGAACTGGCGCGACTGGCAGGGCTATTCCGAGCGTGAGCGGCTCGCGATCGCCTATGCCGAAGGGTTCGGCGCGGCTCCCAAGGACATCGCGGCGGACGAGGACTTCTGGGCGCGGATGAAGGCGGTCTACAGCGACGACGAGATCGTCGACCTCACCTATTGCATCGGTTCGTGGGTCGCGAACGGTCGCGCCGCGCATGTGCTGGGGCTGGACAACGTGTGCTTCGTCGCGCCCGATGTGGCCGAAGCGGCGGAATAGAGATTTCTGAGGAGGAGGGGATCATGATGCAAAGGCTTTCGGCCGAATTTTTCGGCACGTTCTGGCTGGTCTTCGGGGGATGCGGGTCGGCGGTGCTGGCCGCGGCCTTTCCCGAACTGGGCATCGGCTTTGCGGGCGTTTCGCTGGCCTTCGGGCTGACCGTGCTGACCATGGCCTACGCCGTGGGCGGCATATCGGGCGGTCATTTCAACCCTGCGGTGACACTGGGCCTCAGCATTGCGGGCCGTGCGGCATGGAAAGACCTCGTGCCTTACTGGATCGCGCAGGTGATCGGCGCAGTGGTCGCGGGCGCGGCGCTGTTCGCCATCGCCTCGGGCAAGGCGGATTTCTCCGCTGGAGGCTTCGCCTCGAACGGCTTCGGCGATCTCTCGCCTGGTGGCTATTCGATGCAGGCGGCGCTGCTCATCGAAGTGATCCTGACGGCGGGCTTCCTGATCGTGATTCTGGGAGCGACGGCCAAGGCGGCTCCGGCGGGCTTTGCGCCAATTGCCATCGGCCTTGCGCTGACCCTCATTCACCTGATCTCGATCCCGGTGACC
>JAGREJ010000006.1:1626-3197 GCA_020446595.1 Novosphingobium sp.
CAACACCTCGGTCAATCCCGCGCGCTCGACCGGCGTGGCGCTGTTCGCCGAAACCGGTGCGACCGGCCAGCTTTGGCTGTTCTGGCTGGCGCCGCTAGTGGGTGCTGCCTTGGGCGCGCTGATCTGGAAATTCCTGCTTGCGCCGGGCGAGGACGCAGCGGGCTGAGATTGCCGGAGGTGGCGTTGTGCTTCAGATGCGCAGCGCCGCACCGCCATCGACGAGGATCGTCTGCCCGGTCACGAACGAGGACATGTCCGAGCACAGGTAAAGCAGCGCGCCGACCAGGTCTTCGTGCTGGCCGCGCCGCTTCAAAGTCTGGGCCGAGACGACCATGTCGATCACTTCCTGCGGGACGCGGCCGGTCATCATGCCCGGAGCAATGCCGTTGACGCGGATGCCGTCCGGCTCGAAGTCCTCGGCGAGGCCGATAGTGAGGCCGCTGACCGCCAGCTTGGTCACGGCATAGGCGCTCGACAGCTTGAAATAGGCCGAATTTGACGACTGGTTGACGATCACGCCGCCGCCGCGCGCCGCCATGTGCGGCCGCACTTCATGCGCCAGCCGTGCGAGCGAGGCGACATTGACGTGAAGCAGCGTGTCCCAGTCCTCGAACGGCATGGACAGCGGGTTCCACTTGCCACGCGCCAGTCCGGCATTGTTGACGAGGATGTCCATCCCGCCCAGCTCGCTAACGGTGCGGGCAACGCCATCGGTAATGTCCTGCTGGCTGGCGACATCGAGGCCGAAGCCGATGACCTTCGAGTGTTGTGACAGTTCCTGCGCCGCCTTCACCGCGCCATCGCCATCAATGTCGGTCAAGGCAACGTGCGCGCCCTCCTTGGCCAGCGCCTCGGCATAGGTATAGCCAAGGCCCGTTGCCGCACCGGTTACCAGAGCAACCTTGCCGTTCAGTCCCAGATCCATGTTCCGCTCTCCCAAATGTTGCGTCCGGTATAGGCATCAATGGCGCTCTGGCAATCGCACTTGGCTTGTGCCTTGATGTGGGCAGCGGTAGTTTCGCCGAATGGAGAGGACCACGCCCGCAATGACGATAGACCCGGCAAGTCCACTCGCTCCGCAAGCCGCCGGGGACGATCTTGCTCGCGCGCCGGCGTGGCGGATTGCCGAGGCGATAGCCTCCGACAAGGTTTCCGCTGTCGATGTCACCGAAGGAGTGCTGGCGCGGATCGAGGCTCTCGATGGCGAGGTGAAGGCCTTCCGCACGGTTGCAGCCGATGCCGCGCGCGAAGCGGCGAGGGCGGCGGATCGTGCCGTGAAAGAGGGCAGGGTGTTGGGGCCGCTGCATGGCGTGCCGCTGGCACTCAAAGAGCATATCCCCGTCGCGGGCTGCAATTACTGGAACAGCTTCGATGGCTCGCACGCCATCGCAGAACATGACGGTATCGAGGCCGAACGATTGCGCGCGGCAGGCGCGATCCTGATCGGCACGACCGTCGCGGGCCTCACCGCGCGCGAATTTGGAGCCGAGCGCGGCCAGCCGGAAAACGTTTGGGACATGACGCGGGTTTGCGGCGACAGTTCGTCGGGCTGTGCGGCGGCGGTTGCGGCG
>JAGREJ010000007.1:0-7558 GCA_020446595.1 Novosphingobium sp.
GCATGGCGTGCCGCTGGCACTCAAGGAGCATATCCCCGTCGCGGGCTGCAATTACTGGAACAGCTTCGATGGCTCGCACGCCATCGCAGAACATGACGGTATCGAAGCCGAGCGCCTGCGCGCGGCAGGCGCGATCCTGATCGGCACGACTGTCGCGGGCCTCACCGCGCGCGAATTTGGAGCCGAGCGCGGCCAGCCGGAAAACGTGTGGGACATGGCGCGGGTTTGCGGTGACAGCTCTTCAGGCTGTGCGGCGGCGGTTGCGGCGGGACTGGTCCCGGCGGCGGTCGCGGTCGATGGGCTGGGATCGACTCGCCTGCCTGCCGCCTTCTGCGGGCTCGTCGGCCTCAATCCCACCCGCGGGCGGGTGCCGTGGACGAGCTGGTCGGCGATCAATCCGCGCCTGCTTTCCAATGCAGGGCCGCTGACCACCAGCGTGCGCGATGCCGCACTGCTGATGAAAGTGCTTTCCGGCCCGGATGGACGCGACCTGATGAGTCGTCCCGATGCGCCTCCCGACTACATGGCCGGGCTCGGCAAGGGGCTGATAGGGCTGAACCTTGCATGGAGCGATGACCCGTTCGAAGCTACCGAAAGAGCGGGGCCGCAGGCAAGCGCGGTGATCGGGAAGATTCGCGAAGCCGCGCTACGCCTTGATGCAGGCGGGGCGAAGCTGACAACCATTCCAGACCGGCTCGAGGGCGCGGGCGCAGCGGCGCTGACGATCCTTGGCGCGGATCGCACCATGGCGGCACGCACGGAGGCTGCCAGCGATAAGGTGACCTTGGCGAAGCTCGGGCGCAAGCGCACCATCGACTGGCTCGATGCGCTGTTCGAGCGATACGACGCCCTCGTTACGCCGACGATCCAGTATGTTGCGCCCACCCGCGAGGAATGGGCCGAGGCGTGGCAGGATCCGGGCTATATGCTGACCTATGCCGCGCACACGGCCGCATCCAATCTCACCGGCTATCCGGCGCTCTCTGTGCCAGCCGGTCTCGTCAACGGCATGCCTGTGGGGATCCAGTTCTGGGGGCCGCCCGACAGCGAGCCTCTGTTGCTGCAAATCGCCGAGGCATTTCTGGAAGAGGCACCCGCTACATGAATCGCGCACTCTCGACTATTTCGCTCGCGTTGCTCATCGCCGCCTGCCAGCCGAACGGCGGCAACGCGTCGGTTCCCGGCGATGCCAGCGACCATGCGCCCTTTGCCGGTATCGCGCCGGACGATACCATCCATTTCACCGGGACCGAGCCGTTCTGGGGCGGCGAGACGACGGGTGAGCGGCTGACCTATTCGACGCCGGACGATCCGCAGGGAACGACCATCGCGGTAAGGCGATTTGCCGGGCGGGGTGGCCTGTCGCTCTCCGGCGCGATGAACGGTCAGCAATTCGATCTCACGGTCACAACCGGCCAGTGCTCGGACGGTATGTCGGACCGCACCTATCCTTTCGTTGTGACCCTGCTCATCGGTGGCGAAACACGCAACGGTTGTGCGTGGACAGATGCGAAAGGCTTCACCGGACCTGAAAACCCATGATTCGAGGAGATGCGAAATGAAACTCGGCCTCAATATCCTCTCAGTCGCTTGCGGCGCTGCGCTGCTGGCAGGGTGCGCCATGGGCTATAGCGGCTCGGGCGAGTCGGCGTCCGCCGAACCCGGCGAAGATGGGCGGGACTGCTTCTTCCTTTCGCAAGTGAGCGGCTTCACAGACGCGGGCAAGGACACGATCAACGTCAGCGTCGGGCCGAAGCGGACATACGAGTTCAAGACTTTTGGCTCCTGTCCGCAGCTTGATTTTGCCCAGGCCATTGCTTTCGACCAGAAAGGTCCGGGAACGATCTGCCGCGGCATGGACGTTGACCTGATCGTGCCGACATCCATCGGGCCGCAGCGCTGCCCGGTCAGCATGATCCGTCGTTTGCCTGAGAAGCCGTGAAGGCCAGGGGCTAGCCGCTTTCCGGCTCCCACCCTTCTGGCGCCAGTTCAAAACCCGAGAACTCGAAGCCGGGCGAGACCACGCAACTGACAAGCGCCCAGCCGCCTATCGGTCGTGCGGCCTGCCACCAGCCTGCGGGCACGAGCACTTGAGGAGCGTGTCCGGCCAGAATGTCTCCACCCAGTGTGGTTGTGCTGACCGGGCCTGCGTCGTCGCGCGACATCGACAGCGTCAGGGGATGGCCCGCGTGCCACATCCACAGTTCCGTCGCATCGACCCGGTGCCAATGCGAGTGCTGATGTGCTTCGAGCAAAAAATGGATCGCCGTCGCGCTTGCCCGCTCGCCGGGTGCTGCATCGGCGCGCCAGGTCTCGCGATACCAGCCCCCTTCTGGGTGCGGCTGGAGCTGAAGCGCGCCAATCAAGGCTTCGGGCGAAACGGACGATGCGGTCATCTTGCCAGTTTCGCACCGTGGACGATTGTTGCAAGGTCGCATAAACGGCGAGGGGAAGGATTCGATCATGGCCACGACCGGTGAAGCGCCATTTGCAGGCGCGAGCGCAATCATCTTTGGCGGCGCGAAAGGCATCGGCAAGGCAGTCGCGCTGGAGTGGGCGCGGCGCGGGGCGCAGGTGGCCATCGCCGACATCGATCCCGATGCGGCGGGCGGAACCGCGGATGAGATCGTCGGTGAGGGCGGCGAGGCGCTGGGCGTGGCCGCCGATGTGCTTTCGCAAGTGTCGATGGAAGAAGCGGCGCGAGAGGCTCAAGCGGCCTTCGGGCCAGCAGACATCGTGATGAACAATGTCGGCGCGATCCTCAACGGCCACCCACTCGATATTCCCGAAAGCGAATGGTATCGGATCTTCGAACTGAACTATTTTTCCATCGTTCGAAGCAATGCGATCTTCCTGCCGGACATGCTGGAACGCGGATCGGGCCATGTGGTCAACACCGCGAGCTTTGCGGGGCTCTATCCCTATGCCGCTGGACGGATTCCCTATGCCTCGTCGAAGGCGGCGGTGATCTCGATGAGTGAAAACCTTGCGTTGTTGCTGGAACCGCAGGGCGTCCGCGTCAGTTGCCTTGTGCCCGGTCCGGTGATGACGGGAATTGCCCAGGGCATGAAGGACTGGACCCCCGATCTGCCCATGTATGGCCCCGGCAGCGAAACGGCGCTGCTGACCACCGACACGGCTGCGAAAGTGCTTGCCGACGGCATGCGCGACGGGCGCATCCTCATTCCATCGGATGACATTGCGTTCGAGATCATTTCGCGCCGCGCCGCCGATCCTGACGCCTTTACCCGCAGCAAGATCGCAGGTTTCGCTTCGGGAGATGTGGGAATGCCCAAGATGCCCTGATGGCTATTCCATCATCCAGAAGATCGCCCAGGAAATACCGGTCGATGCCACGAACAGCGGCCACGACCAGTAGAAATCGAAGCTCTGGATGGACGCGTGGTGGATGTCCAGCCATGCTCCCCTCGCTCCGTTCGAGCCGAGAATCAGGCACACCACGAAGGTCAGAATACATCCGGGAATGAGCGCCTTGACGAAGGACATCGGCATCTACCCCTGTTCGCGACTGCCTTTAGCATGGTGGATGCTAAGGAAATGCTGACGGGAAGTATCATGCTTTTCCGGATGCGATAATCGCCGAGGCCGCTTTCTCCGCAATCATCATCACCGGAGCGGCGGTATTGCCGGATGTTATCGTGGGCATGACCGAGGCATCGACCACACGCAGGCCATCGATGCCGATGACGTGCAACTCGCTATCGACAACGCGACCCATGGCGGCGGTGCCGACGGGGTGGAAGATGGTGGTGCCGATTGCGCCTGCCGCTTCGCGCAGTTGCTCTTCGGTGTCGAAGGCTTTGCCGGGGCGGACCTCGATCGGTGCGTAGCGGGAAAGGGCCGGTTGCGCCACGATTGCGCGGGTGATGCGGATCGACTGCGCAGCCACGCGACGATCCTCCTCGGTCGAGAGGTAGTTTGGCCGGATCGCGGGATGCTCGTGTGGATCGGCGCTGATGACCCGGCTGGTGCCCCGACTCTCCGGCCTGAGGTTGCAGACGCTGGCGGTAAAGGCGGGGAAGGGGTCGAGATCGCCACCGAAGGCTTCGAGGCTGAGCGGCTGCACGTGGTATTCGAGATTGGCCGTGGCCATGTGCGGATCGCTCTTGAGGAACATGCCGAGCTGGCTCGGCGCCATGGCCATCGGGCCAGTCCTTCGCAGAATATATTCTGCCCCGATCAGCGCCTTGCCGAACATTGTCGAGGCGCGCTGGTTGAGTGTCGAAACGCCGGAAACGCGCCAGGCACAGCGCAATTGCAGGTGGTCCTGAAGATTCGCCCCGACATGCGGGCTATCGATTATCGGCTCAATGCCCAGCGCGGCCAGATGCGCCGCATTGCCGATGCCCGAGCGTTCCAGAATGGCCGGCGAGCCAATCGATCCGGCCGACAGGAGCACTTCGCCGCGCGCCCGCGCGATCCGCTCCTCGCCGCCCAGCAGATAGCGCACACCAACAGCACGCCCCTGATCGATCACCAGCCGGTCGGTCAGGGCGCCGGTCACGACCTTGAGGTTGTCGCGACCGCGCACCGGCTTGAGGAAGGCGTCCGCCGCGCTCCAGCGCCATCCCTTGCGCTGGGTCACCTGAAAATAGCCGACGCCAAGGTTATTGCCGGTGTTGAAGTCGTCGGTGGCCGGAACGCCATATTCGATGGCGGCATCGCGAAACGCATCGAGGATGTGCCAGCGCAGGCGCTGGCGCTCGACCCGCACTTCGCCGCCGGAGCCGTGAAACGCGCTCTCACCCGCGAAATGATCCTCCGCCTTTCGGAACAGCGGCAGGACATCGTCCCAGCCCCAACCGGCATGGCCCGCCTGCCGCCAGCCGTCATAGTCGGCGGCTTGTCCGCGCATGTAGATCATGCCGTTGATCGAGGAACATCCGCCAAGCACCTTGCCGCGCGGGTATTTCAGGCTGCGCCCGCCGAGGCCTTCCTCGGCTTGCGTGGACATGCACCAGTCGGTGCGCGGATTACCGATGCAGTAGAGATAGCCGACCGGCACCTTGACCCACAGGTAATTGTCGCTGCCGCCCGCTTCGAGAAGCAGCACGCGATTGCGTGGATCGGCGCTCAGCCGGTTGGCGAGCACGCATCCGGCGCTCCCGCCACCGACAATGATGAAGTCGAACTCTTCCATGCTGCGAACCAGCATTGTCGGTCGGCGCGCATGTGATCAAGCCGCTTCGCACTTGCCGCCTGCCGGTCTGGCCCGTTACAGCATACCAAACCGCTTTGGAGAGGAATCATGGCAGCACCCGAACTTGGCAAGCTTGGCGTCTGGTCGATGGAACTGCGCTTTGGCGAAGGGCCTGGCGGGGAGCAGTTCGCTCACGATCTTGAAGAGATGGGCTATGACACGCTGTGGATTCCCGGCGGGTTTGACGACAAGGTTCTGGAAGACGTTTCACGCCTGCTGGCGGCGACGCAAAAGGCTGTGATCGCGACCGGCATTCTCAACCTGTGGAAATACGAACCCGCCGAAGTCGCGGACTGGTTCGCGGGCCTGTCCGATGCCCACAAGGCGCGCACCATGATCGGCATCGGCATCAGCCACTCGGCCCTGATCGGCGAGGATTATTCCAGGCCACTCGCCAACACGCGCAAGTTCCTCGAAGGGCTGGAAGCGGCGGGCATGGCGATGGACAACACCAGCCTTGCCGCGCTTGGCCCGAAGATGGTCGCGCTGTCGGGTGAAAAGACTGCGGGCGCGCATCCCTATCTGGTCGATCCGGAGCACAGCCGTCAGGCGCGCGCTATCCTTGGCCCCGGCAAGCTGCTTGCCCCCGAGCAGGGTGTCGCCTTTGGCGCGACAATCGAGGAGGCGCGCGCCACCGCCGCCGCGGGCGTGGGCTTCTACAAGGGCCTGCCGAATTACCGGAACAACTGGCTGCGGCTCGGCTACACCGAAGATGAAATCGAGAGCGATGCAGACCGTTTCATCGATGGCATCGTTGCCTGCGCAGAGGTTTCGACCATGGCCGCTCGCGTGCGCGAGCACTGGCAGGCGGGCGCGGACCATGTCTGCGTGCAGATCATCTCGGCGGAAGGCGACAACGATTTCGCCACGCTGACCTCGCGCTTTCGCCAGATCGCCGAAGCACTCGCCTGACCGACGTAGACGGTTTCGCTGTCCTACAGGGCAGCCGCGTGTCATGGCGCGTTCTTTTGGAACAAACCATGAACTCTATCGCATTCAACCGCAAACCCATCTTCGATGCCGTGCGCCGCCTGTTGGAGCGCGGCTTTACCCAGGCCGAAGTCGAGATGCTCGACCGGGCCATCGATCTTGCACTGGGAGTGATTGTCTCGAGCGTCAGGCGCAAGCTTGGCAGTCTGTCAGAACATTTCGAAAGCGGCGGGCGAGGGCCGGGAACCGTTTCGGGCGGACAGGGCGATCCGGGCGGCGTGTCCTACGGCACTTACCAGCTTTCCTCGCGCACCGGCACGGCGGCGAAGTTCATGCAGGCAGAGGGCTCGGTCTGGGCGCGCGCATTTGGCAAGGCCGTTCCGGGTGGCGCTGCCTTTTCGCGGGTGTGGCGCGAAGTCGCCGACCGCGAGCCGGAAGCGTTCGGCGCGGCGCAACACGCCTTCATTGAGCGCACGCATTACCGACCGGTGGTCGCGGGGGTCTTGAAAGAGACGGGCCTCGATCTCGACGCGCGCCATCAGGCTCTGCGCGATGCGACATGGTCGGTCGCGGTGCAGCACGGCGGAGCGGCGCGGATTCTCGCTTGCGCGGTAAAGGAAACCGACAAGCGTGCTTCTCGCAACGATGCAGCGCCATATGACCGCGCCCTGCTCGAAGCGATCTATGCGCATCGCGGAGCCTATGTCCTGCGGGTCGCCAATCGCGCCAGCGCCACGAGCGCACGGACGCTGCGATCGATCGTGAAGAATCGTTATCCGGCCGAACTGAAAGAGGCGTTGGCGATGCTCGACGCCGGATAAGAAGCAGCCGTTGCGGCTTGTCTTGCCGCGCATGGCGGGCGATAGATTGCGCCATGCGATACGCGATACTTGGCCTTTTCGCCGGCCTGATGGCGACAGTTGCAGTCCCGGCTCATGCCCGAACGCCGGA
Source organism: Novosphingobium sp. (assembly GCA_020446595.1). Taxonomy (GTDB): domain Bacteria; phylum Pseudomonadota; class Alphaproteobacteria; order Sphingomonadales; family Sphingomonadaceae; genus Novosphingobium. The sequence goes on from JAGREJ010000007.1 coordinate 7,103, forward strand.
ACAGACTGCTCAATCGGCGCTTCGGGCCGCACCGGTCTGGGACGGGCACAACGATGTGCCGATCCAGCTTCGCGGACGGTTCGGCGATGTGATCGACGAGTTCGACTTCCGCGACACCACCAATACCGGTGCCGACGAGGGCGGCGGTAATTTCAAGGGCAGGGTGATGCAAACCGACCTTGCCCGCCTGCGCAAAGGCAAGGTCGGCGCGCAGTTCTGGTCGGTCTTTGTCTCGGCCGAACTGCCCGAGCCACAGGCCGTGCAGGCGACGCTCGAACAGATCGACGTGACCAGGCGGCTTATCGCGAAATATCCCTCGGACCTCTCGCTCGCACTGACATCCGCCGATGTCTCACGCGCCATGGCGCAGGGCAGGATCGCATCGCTGATGGGGATCGAGGGCGGCCACCAGATCGGATCGAGCCTCGGCGTGCTTCGGCAAATGTATTCGCTCGG
>JAGREJ010000007.1:7671-9267 GCA_020446595.1 Novosphingobium sp.
GTGCGCGAGATGAACCGGCTCGGCATGCTCGTCGATCTCAGCCACACGAGCGAGGCGACGATGATGGATGTGCTCGACGAAGCGAAAGCCCCGGTGATGTTCAGCCATTCCGGCGCGCGCGGCGTGGTCGATCATTCGCGCAATGTGCCTGATGCCGTGCTTCGCCGTTTGCCGAAGAACGGCGGGATCGTGATGGTGATCGCCTATCCGGGCCATGTCAGCCGCGAGCGACAGGTGTGGGGGGCGGCCTACGATGCCGAGCAGGCGCGCGCCAAGGCGTTCCATCCGGGCGATCCGGACGCGGCGAAGGCGGCGTTCGGAGAATGGATGACGGCCAATCCGGTGCCGGTCGCCACAGTTTCGCAGATGGCCGATCATGTGGACCACATCCGCAAGATTGCGGGCATCGACCACATTGGCATTGGCGGCGACTACGACGGCATGCCGATCGGCCCCGAGGGCATGGAGGATGTTTCGGGTTACCCGAAGCTCTTCGCGGAACTGGCGCGCAGGGGATACAGTCGAGCGGATCTCATGAAGATCTCCAGCGGCAACATGATGCGCGTGATGCGCGCGGCGGAGCGTTATGCGGCCGCGCATCGCGACGACAAGCCCATCGAAGCGCCTCTTCCGGCAATCGGGGACTGACGCTCTAACGCGCCTCGATTCGCCCGAGGAAACGGAAGAAGAACGCGGTCGACCAGCCGAGCAGGATCATGCCCGCGATGCTCTCGAACGCACCAAGCAACTTCCACTCGTGCGCGATGAGGTCGTCGTTGTAGCCGACCGTCGAGTAGCTCATGGTCGAATAGTAGATTGCGTTCTCAAGGCCCTCCACGGCACCCAGTTCTATGAACAGCAGGGCATAGGCCCATATCTCGACGCCATGAAGCGCGATCAGGCCAAGCACCAGCGCGAAGGTGAACATCACGCCGCGCGGGGAGACCGGGGAAATTCGCACCCGTCGCTCTTCGCGCGTCTCGCTGCGAAGTGCCTTGTCGAGAGCGAACAGCCCGGCGCCATGGATTGCGACACACAAGACGAGCATGCCTGTCGATATGGCGAAGGTGTGGAACAGGGCGATGTCCATTGTCCCGCGAAACTAGTCCGCAGGGCATGCCCCTGCCAAGCGGGAATGCGTCACCCGCAGGCGAATGGCTCAGCCGGTTTCGGCACCGACGCCCTGGATTCGGTGCGGCCGATCGATACCGTCATCCTTGCTTGACCACGCGCCGGTGATCCAGATCAGCGAGAGCACCGCAATCGCGATCAGCAGGCTGAACATGAGCACATAGCGCACGCCGTGGTGCGTGACCCCGCCACTCGCTTCTGTCGTGGTGACATGGGTCTCGTTTCCGATGCGTTCCATCGGGCATCCTCCATCGCTTGCGAGGCGACGCGGGAATGCGTGCAAAACCGGTTCGCGGATCAGCGAGCCTGCGCCTCGCTTGTTATGCCGCCATTATATAAGAAATGGTCCCGATTTCCAGTCGAGCCCTTGCTCAATCCCGCAGCAGTTCGTTGATGCCGGTCTTGGATCGCGTCTGCGCATCCACGGTCTTGACGATGACCGCGCAATAGAGCGAAGGGCCGGGG
>JAGREJ010000115.1 GCA_020446595.1 Novosphingobium sp.
TTCGATGCTGGAAGGGCGCAGCGAGGGACTGATCTGCCTCACCGGCGCGGGCGAGGGCGCGCTGGCGCGGTTGTTGGCTGAAGACAGGAAGGAAGCGGCGCAGAGTTACTGCGAACGACTGGAAGCCCTGTTCGGTGACCGGCTCTATATCGAGATCGCCCGTACTGGCGATCCTGTCGAGGCGGCGAGCGAGGCCAGGCTGATCGATCTCGCCTATGTCCGTGACCTGCCGCTGGTCGGCAGCAATCCGGCCAATTTCGCCGAACCGGGCTTCCACGCCGCGCACGATGCGCTGTTGTGCATCGCCAATTCGACTCACATCGACGCCGCCGACCGGCCGCGCTCGGCCCGCGAACGCTGGGTCAAGTCATCGCCGATGATGGAGGAGGTCTTCGCCGACCTGCCCGAGGCGATTGCCAACACGCTGGTGGTAGCGCAGCGGTGCGCCTTTGCACCGCCGCGCCGTGCGCCGATTCTTCCCAGCCTTGCCGGAGACATCGAGGGCGAGGGCCGGATGCTGGCCGAGGACGCCATGGCCGGTCTTGCCAAGCGGTTCGAAGCCTATGGCGAGATGTCGGACGACGACCTCAAGATCTACATCGACCGGCTCAATTTCGAAATCGACGTTATCAGGGGCATGGGCTTTGCCGGATACTTCCTGATCGTCGCCGATTTCATCAAATGGGCAAAGGAACAGGGCATTCCAGTCGGGCCGGGGCGTGGATCCGGCGCGGGCTCGCTGGTCGCATGGTCGCTCACCATCACCGATCTCGATCCGATCCGGCTCGGCCTGCTGTTCGAGCGGTTTCTCAACCCCGAGCGTGTTTCGATGCCGGACTTCGACATCGATTTCTGCGAAACCCGGCGCGGTGAGGTCATCCGCTACGTCCAGCAGAAATACGGACACGATCATGTCGCGCAGATCATCACCTTCGGCAAGATGAAGGCGCGAGCGGTGCTGCGCGATTGCGGGCGTATCCTGCAAATGCCCTACGGGCAGGTCGACCGGCTGTGCAAGATGGTGCCCAACCACCCGACCGATCCGTGGACGCTGGAGCGCGCGCTGGGCAGCGCCGCCGATTTCGCCAACGAATACCGCCGTGACGACGAGGTGCGACGGCTGGTCGATCTTGCCAGACAGCTCGAGGGCCTGCCGCGCAATTCATCGACCCACGCTGCCGGTGTGGTGATCGGCGACCGACCGCTGGCACAGCTCGTCCCGCTCTATCGCGATCCGCGTTCGGACATGCCGGTGACGCAGTTCGACATGAAATATGTCGAGGACGCGGGGCTGGTGAAATTCGACTTCCTCGGCCTCAAGACGCTGTCGGTGCTGCGCAAAGCGGTCGATCTGCTGGCAGGCAGGGGCATTACCGTCGATCTCGATACGCTCGCCTGGGACGATCCGCAGGTTTACGAGCTGATGAAGCGCGGCGACACGGTCGGCGTGTTCCAGCTTGAATCGGAAGGCATGCGCCGCACTCTGGCGGCCGTGAAGCCAAGCAGCTTCGGCGATATCATTGCGCTTGTCTCGCTCTATCGCCCCGGCCCGATGGACAACATCCCGCTGTTCGGTCGCCGCAAGAACGGTCTTGAGTCCATCGAATATCCGCACCCAAAGCTGGAAGGCATCCTCGCCGAAACCTACGGCGTTTTCGTCTATCAGGAACAGGTGATGCAGGCGGCGCAGGTGCTGGCGGGCTATTCTCTGGGCGATGCCGACTTGCTGCGCCGCGCCATGGGCAAGAAGATCCAGGCGGAGATGGACGCCCAGCGCGCCCGTTTCGTCGATGGCTGCAAGGAGGTGTCCGACATCGAGGCCCCCAAGGCCAACGAGCTGTTCGACTTGATCGACAAGTTCGCGGGCTACGGCTTCAACAAGTCGCACGCTGCCGCCTACGCCCTGCTTGCCTACCAGACCGCATGGCTCAAGACGCACTACCCGCATGAGTTCTTTGCCGCCTCGATGTGTTTCGACATGCACCAGTCGGAAAAGCTGTCGGTGTTCGTTGACGATATGCGTCGAAGCGGGATCGCCCTGGCGCCGCCCGACATCAACATGTCCCATGCCGAATACACCGTCGAGCAGACCGACGAGGGCCATGCCGTGCGCTATGGCCTCGCGGGCATCCGCAATGTCGGCGAAAAGGCGATGGACGCGATTGTCGCCGAGCGGGAGGCGAACGGCGCGTTCGAAAGTCTCGAAGACCTGTTCTCCCGCGTTCCCGCCGGATCGATGAACCGTCGCCAGCTCGAAGGACTGGCGGGAGCGGGCGCGTTCGACAGTCTGGAGCCGAACCGCGCGCGGGTGCTCGCCAATGCCGACATGCTGCTTGCTGTCGCCGATGAGGCCGAACGCAGCCGCAACAGCGGGCAGGGCGGACTGTTCGGCGAGGCAGGCCAGAGCGATCAGGCCCTTCGCCTTGCCGATGCGGATGCGTGGACCCGCGCGGAGCAGATGGCGCGCGAGCGCGAGGTCTTCGGCTTCTATTTCGCCGCGCATCCGGTCGAGGAATTTCGCGCGATTGCCTCCGCCAGCGGCGCGCGTAGCCATGCGAGCATCGTTGCTTCGGGGGCCTCGAACACCGGACAAGCGGGGGAAATGCGCCAGTCGGCGGTCATGGCTGCGCTTGTCGAAGGCGTGCAGCGCCGCAAGACGAAGCGCGGCAAGGACTTCGTCATGGCCGATTTTTCAGATTCCAGCGGCCAGTTTTCGGCAAGCTGTTTCGAGGAAGGGCTGGTCGAAAGCTTTCAACGCTGGGCGGCGGACGGCACCTGCGTCCTGCTCACTGTCGAACTGGACAGTCCAAGTCCCGAGGAACCGCCGCGCGTTACCGTGCGTGGCGCGACCCCCCTGTCCGAGGTGACGAATACCTCGCGCATGCGGCTGGAGTGCGATGTCTGGTCCGCCGACGCCCTGCAGCAATTGGCGCTGGTTCTCGAAAAGGGCGAGAATCGCCGGGGTGAAGTCGTGGCCAACCTGCACACGTCGAACGGTGAGAATGTAGCGCTGCGGCTCGGCTGGGATTTCGCGCTCACGGGCGAGCTTGTCGAAAAGCTTGAAGGAATGGCCGGTCTGGCGGTAGTCTCCTTCGGCAAGCAGCGTACCGGAGGACATCTTCGCCGCGCAGCATAAACGATGTTGGGAACAGGATGTTGCGGACCACGGCCATCGAAGACGGGTTCGGCGTGCGGGTGCACGGCGCTGACCTCGCAGGCGATGGCCTCGCCGATACGATCCCTTGCCTCGAACGGCTCTTGAGCGAGCATCTGCTGGTCGTCCTTGAGAACGCCGGGCTGGATCACGATGCCTTCGTCGCCCTGGGCAAGGCGTTCGGCGATCTCGCGAGTTTCGAATCGATCGACTTTCCTGGGCATACGCTCAAGCTCACCAATGTCGGAGCAGACGGGAAAATCCGCGGCGCGGACGATCCGATCCGCAGGAACATTGCCGGGGACGCGCTCTGGCACACCGATCACACCTACATGGTCAAGCGTGCGCGCTATTCCTTGCTCAGGGCGGAAGTCGTGCCGTCATCGGGTGGCGAGACGCAATATGCGGATACGCGGGCGGCTTACGACGATCTCCCCGACAGCATGAAGCAGCGGATCGACGATCTCGTGGCGCTGCATTCGATCGTGTATTCGCGCTCGCTGGTGGGCGTGGACTTCGGTACGGAGGAAATGCGCAAGCGGCTGCATCCGATACCTCAGCCGCTGGTCTTCCGCCATCCGGTCACTGGCCGAAAATCGCTCTACGTCGCTTCGCACATCGCCGAGATCGTGGGCATGCCGACCAGAGAGGCGCGCAAGCTGGCGACCGATCTCATTGCCCACGCCACGCAGCCGAAATACGTCTACGCGCACCGCTGGCAACCTGGCGATGTGGTCGTGTGGGACGACCGGGCGACGATGCATCGCAGAGCGGACTATGACGACCTTAACGAGGAACGCAGGCTCCATACGATGCGTGTGTTGGAAGATTCCGATCTTTACGATCCAAATGCGACTTACGAATACACCTGACTGACCGACCCGATGACAGGGACGGCGAAAAACGGCGGAGAGACAATGCTGGGAGCGATGCAATTCCACGAGCTGCGCGTCAGCGGGCTGATCGATCATGGCGCACGCGAACATGCCACACGCGAGATCGTCACCCGCATGGCCGATGGCAGTACCGAGCGGACCAATTGGGCCGAGGTGCGGCGCGATGCTCTCAGGATGGCGCAGGCGCTTGCCAAATTCGGGCTGAAATCGCAGGATCGGGTCGCGACGCTGGCGATGAACCACAATCGCCACCTCGTGACGTGGTATGGCGCGACAGGCGCGGGCGGCGTGATCCACACGATCAATCCGCGGCTGTTCGACGACCAGCTCGACTACATCGTCAATCACGCCGAAGACCGCATCCTCATCTACGATGCGATTTTCCGCCCCATCGTCGAGCGGATGAAGCCGCGCTGGAAGACGGTCGAGAAATATGTCTGCTTCGACGATGGTGAGTTCGATGCCTGGATCGGGGCGCACGATGGCGATGCGCAGTGGGTCAGCGGCAGCGAGCGCGATCCGTGCATGCTGTGCTACACCAGCGGAACGACCGGCCATCCCAAGGGTGTGCTTTACGAGCACCGTTCGAACATCCTGCACACGCTCTATTCGATCCAGCCGAGCGCGATGAACTCGGACAATCGCTCGGTGATTCTGCCGGTCGTGCCGATGTTCCATGCCAACAACTGGGGTTTTCCCTGGGCCGCTCCGGCCGTGGGGGCGAAGCTGGTCTATTGTCAGACCAACGATCCGGCCTGGCTGTGCGACCTCATGCGCGAGGAAGGCGTGAACGTAGTCGGAGGCGTGCCGACTGTCTGGTTCGCCATTTTCCAGCATCTCGATGCGACGGGGCAGGACCTGCCGCCGATCCACACGGCGATGTCGGGCGGATCGTCGCTGCCAAAGACCGTTATCGAGCGGCTGATGCGGGCAAACGTGCGTGTC
>JAGREJ010000008.1:0-11689 GCA_020446595.1 Novosphingobium sp.
TTCAAGCTGCTCTCGGGCATGGTCACAGCGCCGACCCTGAGCCAGGCCAACCTTGCCGCCGATGTCCCCATCGTCCTTGCCGAAATGCGTGAGCGCGGCGGCGCGGCCAAGCGTGTGCAGGAAACCATGCGCGAAAGGTTCTATGAGGGGCAACCGCTGGCCGAGCGCAATCCAATCGGCACGCCCGAATCCTTGAAAGCCGCGACGGCGCAGTCGGTGCGCGCGTTTTACTCGCGCTGGTATCGACCGGAAAATGTCGTGATCGTGGCCGCTGGCGGTGACGATCCCAAGGCGCTCGAAGCCCTGATCCACAAATGGTTCTCCGGCTGGAAAGTGGGCGGAAAGCCAACACCTGCGCCTTCGTTCGGCGATCCGGTTCGGCCCGTAGGCGTCGACCCGACCAACCCCGTCGGCAATGCCACTGTGATGGTCGAGCCCGACCTTCCGCGCGGCGTTACCTGGGCGGTGCTGCGCCCATGGCGTCAGGTCAATGACACCATCGTCTACAATCAGGGGCTGATGGTCGACGCCCTGGCGCAGGCGATCATCAACCGCCGCCTCGAATCGCGTGCGCGCGCCGGAGCGAGCTATCTCGTCGCCCAGGTCGCGCAGGACGATGTGAGCCGCTCAGTCGACGCGACCTTCGTGACAGTGACTCCGCTGACCGAAGACTGGCGCGGCGCGCTGCGCGACGTGCGCGCGGTGATCGCCGATGCGCTTGCCCATCCGCCCAGCGTCGAGGAGATCGAGCGCGAGGCGGCCGAGCTCGACGTCGCTTTCCAGATTCCGGTCGAGCAGCAGCGCCTGCTGCCCGGCGCGAAGCTTGCCGACGACATCGTCAATGCGCTCGACATCCGCGAAACGGTTGCCGCGCCAGCCGACGTGCTGCGCATCTATCGCAGCTCGATGCCGCTGTTCACGCCCGAAGCGGTGCTCAAGCACACGCGTCAGCTCTTTTCGGGCGAGGTGATCCGCCCGCTCTATGTCACGCCGAAGGCGGGCGAAGCGAGCGAGGCCGAGCTGCGCGGCGCCATGCTTGCCGTCGCGCGTCCCGATCCGCAGGCGCGGTCCGAATCCGCGCCAATCAGGTTCGATCAGCTTCCGGCCCTCGGCAAGCCCGGCAAGGTCGCCAATTACGGCCAGATCGGTGTGCTCGAGATTGCCCAGCTCGAACTGGCCAATGGCGTCAAGGCGATGCTCTGGCCGGTCAAGGAAGAACCGGGCCGGGTCACGGTCAAGGTCCGCTTCGGCAATGGTTATCGCGGCTTCTCGCCGGACGACGCGCCCTACATTTCATTGGGCGAGACGGCGCTGGTCGGCTCGGGCGTCGCCAGCCTCGGGCAGGAAGAGCTCGACCGTATCGCCACCGGGCGCAAGCTCGGCTTCGATTTCAAGATCGACGATGCCGCTTTCGAGTTTTCAGCCGAAACGCGGCCCGCCGACCTTGCCGACCAGCTTTACCTGTTTGCCGCCAAACTGGCCTTGCCGCGCTGGGACGAGAATCCGGTGCAACGCGCTCGTGCCGCCGCGCGCCTGCAATACGAAAGCTATGCGACCTCGCCGCAAGGCGTGCTGACGCGCGATCTCGGATATTTCCAGCGCGGGCGCGACCGTCGCTTCCTGACGCCGACACCGGCGCAGATCGACGCGACGACGCCCGAAGGCTTCCGCAAGGTCTGGGAGAAGGCGCTGGCGAGCGGTCCGGTCGAAGTGCAGATCTTTGGCGATTTCGACAATGTTGCCGCTGTTGCCGCCCTGCAGCGCACGTTCGGCGCATTGCCGCCGCGCGCGACGTCGACCGTCCCGTCAGCGACTCCCGACATCAGCGGGGGTATTCCTTCCGCCGAGCCCATCGTGCTGTCGCATCGCGGCGACGAGGACCAGGCGGCGGCTGTCGTCTCCTGGCCTACGGGTGGCGGATCGGTGGGAATCCATGAATCGCGTCAGCTCCAGATCCTGTCGCAACTGTTCACCAATCGTCTGATCGATGCCGCGCGCGAGAAGATGGGCGTCAGCTATTCGCCCTATGTCTACTCGACCTGGCCGGTCGATGCGAAGGCGGGCGGGGCGATCACCGCCATCGCGCAGGTCGGGCCGAAGGACGTGCCGCTGTTCTTCGATACGGCGGAGAAGATCGCCGCCGACCTGATCGCCAATCCGGCCTCGGAGGACGAGCTTGCGCGCGTGCTCGAACCGCTGCTCCAGCAAGTGACGCGCGCGGCATCGAGCTCGGGCTTCTTCATGCAGGAACTGGAAGGCGCGACGCAGGATCCGACGCGGATCGGATCGATCCGCACGATCCTGCCCGACTTCACCCGGACCACGCCACAGGCGATGCAGGCGCTGGCCGCGCGCTATCTCGTCAAGGGCAAGAGCTGGCGCCTTGCCGTGCTGCCCGAGGATCAGGCGGGCGGCGAGGTGATGGCAAAGTAGGCCCGTAAGGCCCCGGCTTTGCATTTGCGCCCAACCAAGTCTAAAGGCCGCCCCTTGCCCTCGCCCTGTGGATAACCAAGTATCACAGGCGGGGCCTTGAGGAGATTGAAGTGGCTAGCAACTGGCAACCGGACTGCTGGAAGGCGCATGAGGCGCGCCATCTGCCTGTCTACGAGGACGCAAACGAACTGTCTGGCGTGGAAGGCACGCTTTCGCAGTTTCCGCCGCTGGTCTTCGCAGGAGAGGCGCGCGCGCTGAAGGCCGATCTTGCCGAAGTGGCCGAAGGCAAGGGTTTCCTGCTTCAGGGCGGCGACTGCGCCGAAAGCTTTGCCGAGTTCCATCCCGACAACATCCGCGACACCTTCCGGGTGCTGTTGCAGATGGCGGTGGTGCTCACTTTCGCGAGCAAGCAGCCGGTGGTGAAGGTCGGCCGTATCGCCGGTCAGTTCGCCAAGCCGCGCTCGGCACCGACCGAAACGGTCGATGGAGTCGAAATGCCGAGCTATTTCGGCGACATCATCAATGGCATCGAAGGCGATGCGCAGGCGCGCCGCAACGATCCGCAGCGCATGGTCCAGGCATACGGACAGGCCGCGGCGACGCTCAACCTGATCCGCGCCTTTGCCGGTGGTGGCTATGCCAACCTGCGCCAGGTCCACAAATGGACGCTCGATCACATCGGCACCAGCCCATGGGGCGAGAAATTCGCCCAGACTGCCGACCGCATCGGCGAGGCGCTGGACTTCATGGAAGCCTGCGGCGTCAATCAGGAGTCGGTGCCGCAATTGCAGGGCACCAGTTTCTACACCAGCCACGAGGCGCTGCTGCTGCCTTACGAGCAGGCGCTGACCCGCCGCGATTCGCTGACCGGCGACTGGTATGATTGTTCCGCGCACATGCTGTGGATCGGCGACCGCACCCGCTTCGAGGGTTCGGCCCATGTCGAATTCCTGCGCGGGGTCGGCAATCCGATTGGCATGAAGTGCGGCCCGAGCCTCGAACCGGACGCGCTGCTGGCAATGCTCGACACGCTCAATCCCGCACGCGAGGCGGGGCGCATGACGCTCATCAGTCGCTTCGGCAACGACAAGGTTCGCGAGGGCCTGCCCAAGCTGGTGCGTGCGGTCGCGCGCGAGGGCCATCCGGTCGTGTGGTCGTGCGATCCGATGCACGGCAATGTCATCAAGAGCGAGTCAGGCCTCAAGACCCGGCCGTTTGAGCGTATCCTCGACGAGGTGAAGGGCTTCTTCGAGGTCCACCGCGCCGAGGGCACGCACGCGGGCGGCGTGCATATCGAGATGACCGGGCAGGACGTGACCGAATGCACCGGCGGCGCCATCGCCATCACCGACGAGGTGCTGGCCGACCGCTACCACACGCATTGCGATCCGCGCCTCAATGCCGCGCAGTCGATCGAGCTGGCTTTCCTGATGGCCGACATGCTCAATCTCGAAGCGACCGCACGGCAGAAGCAGGCGGCCTGAATATCCGGGAACGGTTCGCATCCGTTCGTGCGTTGAGCGAGGCGCTGGTCGCCCCGCTTTCCGATGCCGATGCGACCGTGCAATCGATGCCGGATGCCTCGCCGGCCAAGTGGCATCTGGCGCATACGACGTGGTTCTTCGAGACGTTCCTGCTGCGCGATCATCTCGACGGCTACCGGCTGTTCGACGAGCGGTTCGGGTTCCTGTTCAATTCCTATTACGAGGCGGAGGGACCGCGCCATGCCAGGGCGCGGCGCGGGCTGCTATCGCGCCCGTCGCTCGATGAAGTGCTGGAATGGCGCGCCCATGTTGACGAGGCGATGCAGGCCTTGCTGGTGCGCGACGAACTCGCCTGGCTGATCGAACTGGGCCTCAATCACGAACAGCAGCATCAGGAATTGCTACTTACCGACATCAAGCATGCGCTGTGGTGCAATCCGGTGGGACCGGTTTATGCGGCAGGCTCGGAAGATTGGGCGGGCGCGACGGGCGAGAGCGGTTGGCTGGAACATCCCGGCGGCGTGGTCGAGATCGGCCATGCCGGCACGGGCTTCGCGTTCGACAACGAAGGCCCGCGCCACAAGGTGCTGCTGGAACCCTTCGCACTGTCCGGCCGTCTGGTAACCAATGGCGAGTGGGACCGGTTCATTGCGGAAGGCGGTTACGCCAATCCTTCGCTCTGGCTGTCCGATGGCTGGGCCTGGGTGCAACAGGACTGTATTGCAGCGCCGCTATACTGGCGCGACGATGAGCACTTCACCCTGTCCGGCTGGCGCCCGCGCGACGCCGATGCGCCTGTGACCCATGTCTCCTATTACGAGGCGGACGCCTTCGCGACCTGGGCAGGACAACGCCTGCCGACCGAGTTCGAGTGGGAGGCATGGGCCGCGAACGCCGGGCCGTCGCAAGGCAATCAGCTCGATGGTGCAGGGCCGGTGCAACCGCGTTGCAGCACCGTTGCATTCGGCGATTGCTGGCAATGGACGCGCTCTGCCTATCTTCCCTATCCGCGCTTCCGTCCGGCGGAAGGCGCGGTCGGCGAATACAACGGCAAGTTCATGAGCGGCCAGTTCGTTCTCAAGGGCGCAAGCTGCGCCACGCCGCGAGGTCATTCGCGCGCGAGCTATCGCAATTTCTTCTATCCGCACCAGCGTTGGCAATTCACCGGCCTTCGGCTGGCGAAGGACTTGTAGGCATGGCCGAACGCGATCCCGGCTTGTCGAAGGCTGCGCCCGATCTTGCCGCGCAATTCCGGCGCGATGTGCTCGAGGGGTTGTCGCGGAAGAACAAGGTCATTCCCGCCCGCTGGTTCTATGACCGTCGCGGCAGCGAACTGTTCGAGGCGATCACCGCCTTGCCCGAATATTACCCCACTCGCACCGAAGTGGGCATCTTTCAGTCCAGCATGAGCCAGGTCGCCGCGCAGGTCGGGCCGGGCAGAGCGGTCGTGGAGTTCGGCGCGGGCAGCATGGCCAAGACGCCCTTGCTTCTCGATGCCATTGCGCCCTCGGCCTATGTGCCGGTCGACATTTCGGGGGAGTTCCTGCGCGACGGCTGCGCCGCTCTCGAAGCGCGTTATCCCGATCTTCCCGTGATACCGGTGGAAGCCGATTTCACGCATCCCTTTGCGCTTCCGGCAGAGGCCGGACACGGCGCGCGGCTCGGGTTCTTTCCAGGATCGACCATCGGCAACATGGCGCCGGCCCCGGCAGTCGATCTGCTGCGCGCAATGCGCCAGACGCTGGGCGACGATGCCATGCTGCTGATCGGCATGGACCTTATCAAGGATCGCGAGCGGCTGATCGCGGCCTACGACGATGCCGCAGGGGTGACGGCCGATTTCAACCTCAACCTTGCTGAACGGATCAACCGTGAGCTTGGCGGCACCATCCCGCTCGACGCCCTAGCGCACCGGGCCATGTGGAACGAGCGCCTCGCCCGCATCGAGATGCATCTGGAGGCCGTAAGAGACATCATCTTCGAAGTGTGTGGGCACAGCTTCGAGATGACTGCTGGCGAGACTATCCATACCGAGAACAGCCACAAGTATTCGCGCGAAAGCGCCGACCTGCTGCTGCTCGCGGGTGGCTGGGAGCCGGTCGCTCACCATGTGGACGACGACCGTCTCTTCATGGTGGTTCTCGCCGGGGCGATATTGCAGGGCCGGACCGCTTGACCTGATCGGCAGTCTCTCTAGGCCTCGTTGCCAAATCCGGGGCCATCGTGGCGCGGGAGAGCTTAGGAGAGGCAAGAATGGCTACCGATCTTCAGAAATATGGTCCCTGGGCGCTGATTACCGGCGGTTCCGAAGGCGTCGGTGCGGAAGCCGCCCGGCAACTGGCTGCAGATGGCTTCAAGCTGGTGCTGATCGCGCGCAAGCCCGAGCCGCTCGAGGCGCTCAAGGCCGAGCTCGAAGCAAAGGGCACAGAGGTTCGCGTGAAGTCGGTCGATCTTTCCGCCGACGATGCGCTCGCGCAGGTGCGCGCGATCACCGACGACATCGAGGTCGGCCTGATGTTCTACAACGCCGGAGCCAATTCGGTGCGCGGCGATTTCGTCGATCTGGACCGTGAAATCACCCAGCAGGTTATCAACGTCAATGTCATCGGACAGGCCGATTTCTCGCGCCACTATGGCAAGCTGATGTGCGACCGGGGCCGGGGCGGCATCGTGCTGACCGGTTCGACCGGCGGCTATTCCGGCTCGGCGACGATCGTCACCTATGCGGCGGTCAAGGCGTTCAGCCGCATCTTTTCCGAAGGCCTGTGGCTGGAGTGCGGAGCAAAGGGCGTCGATGTCGTTCACCTGTGCATCGGCTTTACCGCAACCCCGGCGATGGAGCGGCTTGGTCTGCCGATCGAGTTCGCAGAGACGTCGGAAGAAGTCGCTCGGCAGGGACTTGCCAATCTCACCAACGGGCCTGTCTGGATCGTCGATACCAAGGGCACAATCGATGGAGCGCGCTCGGCCAACACCTTCGAGAATCGCGCCGAGGTGGTGCGCGAGCACACCGTGCCGCCGCGTGAGGCCACTGGCACAACCTGATCTGTTCCTTGCTTGCCTAGTTTAGCAATTTCCCTTGCGGTGCGCTGCAGCAAATGCTTTGGCGCTCGCAAGAGGGAGTTCGATGGCAATCACAAGATCCGCAAGGCTGGTCCTGGCAATCGCGCTGGGTGCGGTCGCTATCGCCTCTCCGGCACAGGCGCAGAACGCCAAGGACGACGTGCTCGCCGAATCGGACGATGCTTTTGGCACCACGGTTGGGCTGGAAAGCACCGGCATCTATACCGATCGCGATACGCGCGGGTTCAGCCCGCTCGATGCGGGCAACGTGCGTATCGACGGCATTTATTTCGATCAGGCGTCGTTCCTCACCAACAAGCTGAGGCAGACGACCGCGATTCGCGTTGGCTTCGGTGCGGTGGAAACGCCGTTCGTTGCGCCGACCGGCGTTGTCGATCATCGCTTGCGCTCCATGCCGAAAGAGGCGGGGGGAACCCTTACCTACACGCGATACTACTATGGCGGCTCGTTCTACGAAGGTGAGTTTCGCCTCCCCGTAAAGGAAGACCGGATCGCGATCTCGGGCGGATATGGATATTCCAAATTCGGGCAGTCCGACGGCTCGCAATCGGAAAGCTGGGGAATAACGCTCAAGGCCAATATTCGCATCGGCAGGTTCGAACTGGCGCCGTTCTACGGCGGCGGAGAATTCAATCGCAACGATGCAAAGGTGGTCGCGCTTGTCAGCGACGGCTATCTGCCGGAAGTCACGCCCCGCAACAAATACCTGGGACAGGATTGGTCGCGCGGCGCGCATGACCACGGCAACTACGGCGCGACGCTCAAGGGTTCGATCACCGACCACCTCTATTTTCGCGGCGGCCTGTTCCACTCGCTCGGTAACAAGAAGAAGAGCTTCAGCGAGATCTACCGGATAGAGGCCGCGGACGGCGCTTCGCAGCACTATGTTCTGGCCGATCCGCCGCAACAGGTAAATTCGACAAGCGGCGAGGGCCTGTTCGTCCTGCACTACCGCAACGAGCGCATGCAGCACCGGTTCTATGCGGGCTACCGCGCGCGCGATCGCCTGACCGAGACCGACGGCTCGGACTTCATCAATCTGGGAACGGCGATCTTCGGGCAGTACGACAGGATCGATAAGCCCGAATTCGAGTTTACCGAAGTCAATCGCGGCAAGGTCAGGCAATCGTCGTGGCTGCTCGGCTATGTCGGTTTTCTCAAGGACGTGGGGCAGATCAACCTCGGCCTCCAGAAGGCGCGCTACCGGGCGAGCATCGCCTATGGCGACAGCGGGGTCATCGATGCGGAGAGGGATGATCCATGGCTCTACAACGCGGCCCTGCGCCTCAATATTGCGCCTCGCCTGATTGCCTATGCCGCCACACAGCGAGGGCTGGAAGATAGCGGCCTTGCTCCTGAAAGCGCGATCAACCGCAACGAGCAATTGCCCGCCGCAAGGTCCACGCAATACGAAGGCGGGCTGCGCTACGATTTCGGCAAGGCGCAACTGGTGGTCGCCGCATTCCAGATCACCAAGCCGAATTTCGGTTATGATGCCGAACGGCGCTTCGTCATTCTGGGCGATCAGCGCCATCGCGGCGTCGAGTTTTCGCTCGCCGGACATTTCAACGAGCGCATCGACCTGCTGGTGGGCGGCTATGTCATGGACCCGTCTGTCACCGGGCCGGGTCGTGCGGCCGGACTTGTCGGGCCTCGGCCAACCGGTGTTCCCAAATTCTACGGTCGGCTCGATGCGAGCTTTCATACCGGACTGCCGGGTGCGCTAAGTCTCACTGCGTCGGTCGAGCATCTCGGCGCGCGTCCCGCGACCGCAACCGAGTTCGACCATCTTGGCGGCAAGCAACTGATGCTGCCGTCTGTCACTACGCTCGATCTGGGCACGCGCAATGTCGTTCCAGTCGGCAAGACCACGCTGGGCGTGCGCATGCTGCTGCGTAACCTGTTCGACGCGAAGGCGTGGCACGCGTCGTCACCCGACGTGCTGTTCACGCGCCACCGGCGCAGCGTGCTAATCGTCGCTTCGCTCGATTTCTAAGCCGTGCTGGCGAAGTCTGGGCGCGTGCGACCGGACCGGAACAGGCACGTTGCAAGGCAATTTCCCTTGCGGAGCGATGCGGCGAATGCTTTGGCGCCTGGCAGGGGAAGTGGGATGTTCAGTAAATTGACGAGACGATTGGCGCGGGTCGCCGTGCTGGGCGCGATCTTCCTTGCAAGCCAGGTCCACGCGCAGAACGCCAATGACAATGTCCTGACCGAGTCGCAGGATGCTTTCGGAACACAGGTCGGTCTCGAAGCAACCGGCACCTACACCGAATACGATACGCGCGGTTTCAGTCCGCTCGATGCGGGAAACAGCAGGATCGATGGCATCTATTTCGATCAGGTGTGGAACCTGCCGTCGCGCCTGCGCCGCTCGACGGCGATCCGGGTCGGTTTCAGCGCCGTCGATACGCCATTCGTCGCACCGACGGGGTTGGTCGACCAGCAGCTTCATCCTCTGCCCAAGGAGCCGGGAAACAGCCTGATCTTCAACCGTTACTGGTACGGCGGCTATTTCAACGAGTGGGAGTATCGCTTGCCCCTCAACGACAGGATCGCTGTACGGGGAGGAATCGGCTATGCGACGATCGGACAGTCGGACGGGTCGGATGGTCGCAGCTTTGCCGCGACCTTGCGCGGTTTCGCGCGCATCGGGGACATGGAACTGTCGCCCTTTTACAGCTTCGGCGAGAACACGCACGACGAGGCCAAGCCACTGGTCGTGGTATCTTCAGGCTATTTTCCGAAGGTGCCACCAAACCGCAAGTATCTTGGACAGGAGTGGTCTGCAGGCAGCCGCGACTATGTGAATACCGGCGCCACGCTAAAAGGAGCGGTTGCGGGAAACCTGTCGTTTCGCGGCGGCATCTTCCGCTCGATCGGCGACAGGTCCAGCAACTTCACCGAAATCTACGATGTGCGCACGCCGGACAGCCTGTCGAGGCATTACGTGCTTTCGGACCCCGAGCACGACATCCGGTCGACCAGCGGCGAGGGGATGTTTGTCCTGCGAATGGGCGGTCGCGGGATTAACCACCGCCTGTTCGCCGGCTATCGCGCGCGCAATCGCGTGACCGAAACGGGCGGATCGCAACTGTTCGATTTTGGCCTGGTGCCCTTTGGCATCCGCGACCTGCACCCCAGGCCCGAATTTTCCTTTGGTCAGGCGAACAGGGGGCGCGTCCGCCAGTCGTCTTGGATGGCTGCCTACGTGGGCTCGATCGAGGGCGTTGGACACGTCAATATCGGTGTCCAGAAAGCCCGCTATCGCGCCAGTATCCGCAACGGCGAAACCGGCGACGTCGATCGCACGGTGGCCGATCCCTGGCTGTACAACGCCGCGCTGATGTTCGAGATTTCGCCCAGGCTTTCGGCCTACGTGGCGACTCAGCGCGGGCTTGAGGACAGCGGCATCGCTCCGGGCAATGCGACGAACCGCGACGAGCAACTGCCCGCGGTGCGTTCCAGCCAGTATGAGGGCGGTGTGCGCTGGGACTTTGGCAAGGGACAGCTTGTCGTCGCCGCCTTCCAGATCACCAAGCCCTATTTCAGCTTCGCTGCGGACCGCGAATTCGTCGTGCTGGGCGACCAGCGACATCGCGGGATAGAGGCATCGCTGGCTGGCCAGTTCGTGGATCGGCTGGGTGTGGTTGCAGGCGTTGTCCTGATGGACCCGAAGGTAACCGGGCCGGGCCGCGAAGCCGGACTGGTCGGATCGAGGCCGACGGGCGTTCCAAAGGTCTTCGGCCGCGTCGATCTGAACTATCGAACCGATCTGCCCGGCGATCTCGTGCTTACCGGAGGCTTCGAATACAGGGGCAGGAAACCGGCGACAGCTGCGCCGATCGACCATCTGGGCGGCAGGCAATTGATGACCGATCCGTTCTGGACACTGGATCTCGGCACGCGCCAGACGATCCGGATCAACAAGACGACCCTTGCTGTGCGCATGATTGTCCGGGATATATTTGACGATGCGGAATGGCACCCTGTGGCGCCCGACGTGGTGGTCCCCACACTTCGTCGCAGCCTGCTTATCAATGCCACGATCGACTTCTGACGGCTCGTGAACCGAAAGGGGCCGCGCCTCGCGGCGCGACCCCTCATAATCGCTTCGATCGTCTGGCCGCTTACTTCGGCGGCATGCGGATAGCGCCGTCGATGCGCCAGAGCTGTCCGTTCATATAGGTGTTGCGGACCAGCTCGAGCACCAGCGAGCCGAATTCCTCGGGCTTACCGAGCCGCTTGGGGAAGGGCACCGACTTGTTGAGCCCTTCGAAGATCGCCGGGTTGTAATCCTTGACCGAAAGCATCGGCGGGGTGCCGAAGATGCCAGGCAGGATCGCGTTGACGCGCACGCCCACGTCCATCAGGTCGCGCGCCATCGGCAGCACCATCGAATTGACCGCGCCCTTGCCGCCGCCATAGGCGACCTGGCCGATCTGGCCGTCCTGCGAGGCGGCCGACGAGGTCATGATGATGACGCCGCGCTCGCCATCGTCGTTGAGCGGCTCGGCGCCTGCCATGCCGAGCGCGCCGATCGAAGCGACCCGGTAGCTGGCCGTGAAGATGCCCTCGGCGGACCTGGCGATCTGCTCGGTCGGAGTGCGGGCATAACCGCCCTTTTCCTTGTCCCAGCGCACTGTCTTGCCGCCGCCCGAGACGACCGCGCAGTGCACGACGATGCG
>JAGREJ010000008.1:11905-12621 GCA_020446595.1 Novosphingobium sp.
GTTGATCTGCATTGAGAACTCCCAAACTATCGAATCGATCAGAAAAACGCGCCTAGCGCACCTTTGTCCGAGAGTCGAAGTCGCGATTGGTGGGGGTGGCGATCATCGCCTTACCGATAGTGCAGAACGTCCGCGCCACCTCCAATGTGCGGACCGAGCACGGAGACAAAGGCATTGAAGGAATCGCTGCCTTTGGCGGCCTCGTGCGCGGCGACCGAGTCCCATTCGACAAGCAGCAAGGCCGTGCCGGGATTCTCGATCCCCTGAAGAACGGTGACCTTCTGGCACCCCTCGCAGGCGGCGAGCGATGCGCTGCCGCCTTCGTTCATCGCCTTCACGAGAGCGGCGGCATCGCCGTCCTTCGCCGGAATTACGCAGACTTCGAGTTCCATGCATCCAATCCTTTTCGTTTAACTATCGAAACCGGGGCAATCGCGCGCGGCCTTGCGCAGCATGGCGGGCCAGAACGCGAAATCGACGAACAGGTGGCCCAACTTCTCGACATGGGCTGGCATGGCCTCCTGCACATGCTTTGGTGCGTGCAGGATCTCGCGGCCGGTGCCAAGCGCCCGAATCTGGGATGTGCAGGCAAATTCCAGCGTCATCATCCGGTAGAAGGCCGCGCCGACCGTCTCGCCGGTGGTCAGAGTGCCATGGTTGCGCAGGATCATCAGGTTCTTGTCGCCCAGGTCGGCCTGAAGCCGCTCGCGCTCGGC
>JAGREJ010000116.1 GCA_020446595.1 Novosphingobium sp.
ATTCGACGAGCTTCACGCCCGCCTCGTAGCCGCCTTTGACGCCGAAGGTGAACACCGCCCCGCCCTTGCCGCCGAGGTAGCGGTTGGCGAGTTGATGGTAGTCGCTTTCGGGAAGGCCCGCATAGCTGACCCACGCGACCTTGGGATGGTCCTTGAGCCAGCGCGCGAGCGTGAGCGCATTTTCGCAATGCCGCTCCATCCGCAAGGCCAGCGTTTCCATTCCGGTCAGCGCAAGAAACGCGTTCATCGGCGCCATGGCCGGACCGAAATCGCGAAGGCCAAGCACGCGGCAGCCGATGATGAAAGCGATGGGGCCAATCGGCGCGAGCGCATCGGTCAGCACCGCACCATGATAGGACGGACTGGGCGCGGAAAGGCTCGGGAACTTGTCGCTCGCCGCCCAGTCGAACTTGCCGGAATCGACGATCAGGCCGCCGACAGCGTTGCCATGGCCATTCAGGAATTTCGTGGCCGAATGGACGACAATGTCCGCACCGTGCTCGATGGGCCGGCACAGCATCGGCGTCGCCATGGTGTTGTCGACGATCAGCGGCACGCCAGCGTCGTGGGCGACCTTGGCAATCGCCTCGATGTCCTGAACGACGCCGCCCGGATTGGCGAGGCTTTCGATGAATACGCAGCGCGTGTTCTCGTCGATGGCGGCGGCGACCTTGGCAGGATCGTCGGCATCGACAAAGCGGCCTTCCCAGCCGAATTTCCCGATCGCATGGCCGATCTGGTTCAGCGACCCGCCATAGAGCTTCTTGGCCGCGACGATATTACAGCCGGGAGCCATCAGCGTGTAGAACGCCAGGAATTGCGCGGCATGGCCCGAAGCAACCGCCAGCGCCCCAACCCCGCCTTCCAGCGCCGCGATCTTGCCTTCGAGCGCATCGCAAGTGGGGTTCATGATCCGGGTGTAGATGTTGCCGAATTCCTGCAGGCTGAAGAGCCGCGAGGCATGCGCGGCATCGTCGAACACGTAACTCGCGGTCTGATAGATCGGCGTGATGCGCGCCTTGGTCGTCGGGTCCGGCGCGGTACCGGCGTGAATGGCTTGTGTTTCGGGCTTGTTGCTCATGATCGCTGTCCCCTCCTCTCAGGCGGCCTGCGCGCAAGAGCGCGACACGGCATAGGCGGCCAGCGCCTCGGCATAGGCAGGAGCGCCCCTGCGGGCCTCCTCGCCATCGAGCAATGCGCCAACCGAGGATGCGATACGCGCCAGCGCCTCGTCGCTCAAGCTCTCGAGCGCGGTGCGATAGACGCCAATGGTGAAGACAATCGCGCCGGTTTGCCGCAGTCGGCGCAAGGTCTCGCGCTCGCATCGGGCGAACAGCGCAGATCCGGCGTTTTCGGGAGTGACATGAGCATAGCGGCGTTCGGACGGCTCGCTCGGCATGTAGCGCGCCTCACCCGAAGGCATCACGAACATGTTGGTGCGCCCGTAAATCTCGCCCACGCGCAGCTTGTCCATGAAGCGGTCAACGCCCTCGGAAAGCTGTTCGGCATAGCCGTGGATCGGCTCGTGGACGGCGTGGAGCGGCTTGCCCATCTTCTCTGACAGGCGCCAGTCGGTCGGAAAGCCGACGGCGGCAGCGACAAGGCGATAGGGCTGGCCGGGAGCGTCTTGCGTCAACAGGCAGAAATCTTCCCAATGTGAACGCGCCGCTGATTCAAGGCTGTCTGCGCCCAGCAAAGTCGCCAATTCGCGCGCGGCAGTCTCGCCTTCGGGCAGGACCTGCACGCTGTCAGGGTGGGCATTGAATGCCGCTTCACGCGCCGCCAGATCGGGCGCGGGATCGAGCCATTCGCTTTCCGTCAGACGCACCAGCCCCATGCGCAGAGGTCCGGAAACCCGCGCGTGAGGCAAGAGCGTCTCGACGGTGAAGCCGAGGGTCACTCGGCCGCTTCCATCTCGCTACCCACGGGCGGCATGTTGTGGCCGAGCAGGCGCAGCATGTCCGCAGCGCATTCGACAACGTTCGAGCCTGGGCCGTAAATGCCCTGAACGCCTGCCTTCTTGAGGAAATCGTAGTCCTGCGGCGGGATGACGCCGCCGGCTACCACCTTGATGTCGGGCCGTCCGGCATCGCGCAGATGGCCGATCAGTTCGGGGATCAGCGTCTTGTGGCCTGCCGCGAGGCTCGATGCACCGATAGCGTCGACCTCGTTGTCGAGCGCAAGCTGGCAGGCTTCCTGCGGCGTCTGGAACAGCGGCCCGGAGACAACGTCGAAGCCCATGTCGGTGAAGGCCGAGGCAATGACGTTGGCGCCACGGTCATGCCCGTCCTGCCCCATCTTGGCGACGAGCAGCTTGGGCGCGCGGCCAAGACGGGTGGTGACCGCCTTCACGCCTTCGATCACCTGCCCATAGCGGCTGTCATCGGCATAGGCCTTGCCGTAAATGCCCTTCACCGGGCGCGGCTGGGTATCGTAGCGACCGAAAGCCGCTTCCATGGCATCGGAAATCTCGCCCAGCGTCGCCCGGGCACGCGCCGCCTCGACAGCCAGCGCAAGCAGGTTGCCCGAGCCTTTCGCACCTTCGGTCAGTGCGCCGAGCGCCGCCTTGCAGGCCGCTTCGTCGCGGCTGGCGCGCATCGCGTTGATCCGTGCGACCTGCGCCTCGCGCACCGCGTGGTTGTCGACTTCGAGCGTTTCGAGCAGCTCTTCCTCGTCCTTGCGGTACTTGTTGACGCCGACGATAACATCTTCGCCCTTGTCCACACGCGCCTGCTTTGCGGCGGCAGCTTCCTCGATCCGGGCCTTGGGCATGCCGCTGGCGACCGCCATGGTCATGCCGCCGAGGCCATCGACTTCCTCGATCAGCGTCCACGCATCGTCAACAAGCTGCTGGGTCAGCGCCTCGATGTAGTACGAGCCGCCGAGGGGATCGACGACATTGCAGATGCCCGACTCCTCCTGAATCACGAGCTGGGTGTTGCGCGCGATCCG
>JAGREJ010000117.1 GCA_020446595.1 Novosphingobium sp.
TCGCAAAATGCGGCCACAAGAATGACACAATTGCGCCATATCCGTGCCCATCCGCATGATGAAAACGCAACTTATGCGACAAGTGCTTGCATAGGTGCGACAAGACGACTATTTGACGCGACGGAGCCGGTCATTGCGACTGGCTTCCGGTGCGGCATTTGCCGTGCTTGGTCCACTTGCTGTTCAAGGATTACCATAAGATGCGCAAGATCGTTTTCGCTGCTGCCGCCACCATTGGCGCCCTTTCGCTCGCGGCTTGCTCGGAAGCCTCGCAGGAAGCTACTGAAGAAGCCACCGAAGCCGTTGCCGACGATGCCGCCGCTGCCGCCGAAGGTGCTGCCGACGCTGCTGGTGAAGCCGCCGACGCTGCCGGTGAAGCCGCCGAAGGCGCTGCCGCTGCCGCCGGTGAAGCTGCTGACACTGCCGCTGCCGCTGCTGAAGGCGCCGTCGAAGGTGCTGCTGCTGCCGCTTCGGAAGCTGCTGCCGAGTAATCGGTTACGCATGACATGACGGGGCGCGGGGGCCGGTTCGGCTCCCGCGCCCTTTCCATGTCTGCGATCCGCGTGCTGCGCGGAGCGAGCGCCTCTTCCGGCTCGCCCTTGCCGATCGCAGGCGATAAGACTATCCAAAACCTGTGCGGTTCCCGCGTCTTGCATCTCCAGCATGCGCGTCTGTGGACCGTGCAAGTTCGTGTTCTGCTGACCAGGGATAAAGCTCAGATGCGCAAAATTGTTCTCGCCACCACCGCCGCTTTCACGGCCATCTCGCTTGCCGCGTGCTCCCAATCGGACACTGAGGAAGCTGGCCTGGAAACCGAGGCACTGGCCGAGGAAGCCATCGAAGAGACCGAAACAATGGCCGAGGAACCGGCTGCCGCGGCTGAAGCCGCGGTCAACGATGCTGCCGCCGAAGCCGAGGCCGCTGCCGATGCGGTTGCAATCGAGCAGACCGCAAACGACCAGGCCGCTGCCGCCGCTGCTGCCGCGGCGGATGTCGAGGCTGCGCTGAACGAAGAGTAGGCTTCTGCCGCGCCGCTATCTGGCGCGCTATTTCGGCACGTCGGCGCGCGCCTTGCAGGAAGGCTTTAGCGCCGTGCCGTGCGCCGCTGCAGCGCCGTCCCGCTTGAATAGCCATCATAGATCGCGCGCGCCAACTGAGCGATGCGCGCTTCGCGATTGAGCCGCGAACCCTGGCCCGTAACGTAGATCGCCAGCGCGAAGGCGCGCCCGTCGGGCGTCCTGACAATACCCACGTCGCTGGACGTATTGTAGAGCGATCCCGTCTTGTGCGCGACCGTCGCGTCCTCCGGGAGAAGCGCCGGAATGCGGCGCTTTCCGGTCCGGCAGCGTTCCATCGCGCCAAGAATGACATCGCGGTGCTGTCGCTGGAGCCATCTGCCCTGGTAAAGGCCGCTCAGCAGCTGCACCATGGCCAGCGGCGTGGCGCTGTCGCGGTAATCGATTACCGCTGCCGGATCGACCCCTCCGTCGTCGCGCACCAGCGTCGCGATGTCGCGGTCGATCCTGAATTCACTGATGCCGGCGCGCCGCGCCCAGTCGTTGACTGCTCGCGGACCGCCGACTGCCGCAAGCAGGGCGTCGGTGGCCGGGTTGCTGCTGCGGGTTAGCATCAGTTCGATCAAATCGATCGCCTGCATGGTCTGGCCCGGCTTGACCGGCGCAACGGCAGTCGAGTTCGCTTGCGAGCGGATCGGAATCATCAGCGGGAATTCGCTGGTCAGGCTCCAGCGACGACGCTCGACCCCTTCGAGAAATGTCGCGGCAATGGCGATCTTGCTGGTGCTGGCCATGGGAAAGCGTTGCGCGCCCAGGACATCGATGGTGTGTCCGGTCGCAAGGTCCATGGCGGCAACGCCAATGCGGCCTTGCGAGGCGTTGGCCAGAGCGGCGATTTGCGTCTCGAAAGGTGAGTTGTAAACCTTGGGGCCGCGCTCTTCCGATCCAAGCGCACGGTCAAACGCGTTTTCCAGCGTGTCGAGATCGTCAGCATGCGCGACGGCAGGCGCGAGCAATGCGCCGACGGCAAGCGCCACGGCCGCCCCGAAGGAAGTCAGTCCCTGCCAGAAACGCGTGTTTGCCATGTGGTCCGTATAATCCCTGAGGCGCTGTATTTTGCCTTAATCCCGCGACCGTAAACACCCCAACACTGGCAGCGACGAACCGAGTCTGTGTTGCGATGACCGGATGATTTGGCGCACGAAACTGCCTCTCGAGCCAGCCTTCAATGCGAAGGGCCGGGAGAATTGCTCCTCCCGGCCCCGGCGTTTTTCAGTATCGGAGCGGTGGGATCAGAAGCCCATGCCGCCGCCCATGCCGCCCATATCGGGCATTGCGGGCATCGCCGGCTTGTCGTCCGGCTTCTCGGCAACCGCGGCCTCGGTGGTGATGAGCAGGCCGGCCACCGAAGCGGCGTCCTGCAGCGCGGTGCGCACAACCTTGGTCGGGTCGATGACGCCAGCGGCCACGAGATCCTCGTAGACGTCGGTGGCGGCATTGAAGCCCATCTTCTCGTCACCGCCGTCGATCAGCTTGCCCGCGACGACTGCGCCGTCGAAGCCCGCGTTCTCGGCGATCTGGCGGATCGGCGACTGCAGCGCGCGACGCACGATGTCGACGCCGCGCGTCTGGTCCTCGTTGTCGCCGTTCAGGCCGTCGAGCGCCTTGATGGCATAGAGCAGCGCGGTGCCGCCGCC
>JAGREJ010000118.1 GCA_020446595.1 Novosphingobium sp.
TTATTTTCCCAGATCAGCGGCACTTGCGGCAGCGGCGGGGCTTCGGGTGCGCCGCCCTTCGGCGGATAGCGTTCTTCCATGCGCCGCACCAGTTCGGGCAGTCGCATCAGGGTCGAGGCATCCTCGCGCAGCCGGTCGGCGATAGCCGCTTCCGGGCCAAGCTCGTCGCGCAGCCAGCCGCGCACGAACGGCTCTGAGACGTCCCACATGTTGATCTCGGGGTGGAGCACCGTCGCCAGCCCCTCGACCATGACCATGGTCTTTTGCAGGAGCAGCAGGTGCGGCTGGACCTGCATGTCGAAATCGCGGGTGATCGCGAACAGGCCATCCAACATCTGGCCGACCGACAGTTCTGAAACCGGCTTGCCCCGCATGGGCTCGCCCACCGCGCGCAGGGCGGTCGCGAATTCCTCCGGCGAGTGATAGCTCGGCACGTATTGCGCTTCGAAGTGGATTTCGGCCACCCGCCTGTAATTGCCGGTTGTAAGGCCGAAGAGGATCTCGGCGAGCCATTGCCGCGCCTTGCGGTTGATCCGGCCCATGATGCCGAAGTCGATGGCGGCAATGGTGCCGTCTGCCTTCACGAACAGATTGCCCTGATGCATGTCGGCGTGGAAGAAACCGGCGCTGATCGCTTGCGTCAGGAAGGCGAGCACAAGGCGGCGGGCAAGATCGGGCAGGTCGTGCCCGGCGGCGCGCAGGCCCTCCATATCGCTGATCTTGATGCCTTGGATCCATTCGACGGTCATCACCCGGCCATTGGTGCGATCCCAGTCGATAGCGGGCACCTGATAGCCATCGAAGCCCTGCATCGCCTCGGCCAGTTCGGAGGCCGAGGCACCCTCGCGCCTCAGGTCGAGCTCGCGCCATGTCCATCGTTTGAGATTATCGATTACCGCACGCGGGCGCAGGCGCGCTGCCTCGCCGCCCAAAGCCTCGAGATGCGCGGCGGCCCATTCGTAAGTTTCGAGATCGCGCGCGAACCGCTCGCGGATGCCGGGCCGAAGCACCTTGACGGCGACTTGCCGCCCTTCGCTCGTCGTCGCGCGATAGACCTGCGCAATCGATGCCGAGCCAACCGGATCGGAATCGAACTCGGCGAACAGCGTTTCAAGCGGCGCGCCGAAACTCGCTTCGATCTCCTCGCGGATGGTATCGAAGGGCTGCGGTGGCAGGCTGTCCTGAAGTGTGAGCAGGTTCCGCGCAGCTTCCTCGCCGACCAGATCGGGCCGCGTCGCCAGTGATTGCCCGAGCTTTATCGCCGCCGGGCCGATGGCCTGGAACGCGCCCGCATAGTCTGGCACGCGCGGCTGGATCGTGCCGAAGCGCGCCAGTCGGCACAGCCGCTTGACCGCGGGCGGCGTGTTGCGCTCGTCCTCGATGATGCGCAGCGCGCCATGGCGGGCAAGTACGCGGCCCCATTTGAGCAGGCGGAATATGTGAGTGGCAGGCCGGGTCACGCGCGCCTTTTACACCTTCCATCCCGAATGGATGGCAACCAGCCCGCCCAGGATCGGCTCGACCCTGGTCTTCGCAAATCCTGCCGCGCGGATCATACCCTCGAATTCGGGCATGGGCGGAAAGCGGCGGATCGATTCGATGAGATAGCGGTAAGAGTCCTCGTCTCCCGCAATGGCCTTGCCAATCTTCGGCACCAACTTGTGCGAATAGGCATCATAGGCTTCCCTGAAGCCCGGCCATTCGGTGGTCGAGAATTCGAGGCAGAAGAAACGGCCGCCGAATTTCAATACCCGTTGCGCCTCGGCCAACGCCTTGTCGATCCGCGTGACGTTCCGGATACCGAAGGCGATGGTATAGGCATCGAACGTGCGGTCGGGGAACGCCAGTTCCTCGGCATTCTGGCACGACCAGACCAGCCCGGTAATGCCGCGCTCCATCGCGCGTTCCACGCCGACGTCGAGCATATCCTGATTGATGTCGGCAACCGTGACTTCGGCCCCCGACGCCGCGAGGCGAAAGGCAATGTCTCCGGTGCCACCCGCCATATCGAGAATCGCCTCGCCATCGCGCGGCTTCACCCGGCGCACGAAACGGTCCTTCCACAAGCGGTGCATGCCGCCCGACATGGCATCGTTCATCACGTCGTACTTGCGCGCGACATTGGAAAACACCGCGCCGACCCGCTCGGTCTTTTCCTCGGGGGCCACCTGTTCGTAGCCGAAAGAGACGCTTTCGCTCATGCCGTGCGCTTTAGCGAGGCTGCACGCCGGGTGCCAGCGTCGTCTTGGTGCGCAGGGCAAGCGTCGATACGGCTATTCCGGCGAGGATAAAGGCCATGCCGACGAAGTGATAGGATTGCAGCCGTTCACCCAGCAGCAGT
The DNA here is from genome assembly GCA_020446595.1 of Novosphingobium sp. Taxonomy (GTDB): domain Bacteria; phylum Pseudomonadota; class Alphaproteobacteria; order Sphingomonadales; family Sphingomonadaceae; genus Novosphingobium. The sequence goes on from JAGREJ010000118.1 coordinate 2,342, forward strand.
GCCGACAGCAGGGCTCCGAACAGCGGCATCATCGTAATGGCCTGACCGGCCCGGGCCGGTCCCAATGTCGCGGTGGCGGAATTGTACATGAAAAAGGCTGCAAGCGAGGGTAGCAGCGCAACATAGCCGATCGCCCCCCAGGCCATGGACGTCCAGCGCACCCAAGGGCCGGTCGCGGCCTCCCAGACTGACAGCGGCGCCATTACCGCAACGCCGACGGCGAAAGTCGTGAATATGAAGCTGACCGGCGCGATGGGCGGGCGCAGGCGCAGAAGAACGGTGTAGCACGCCCAGACCGTGACCGCGGCGAGCACCAGCAGATCGCCGGGACCGAAGTGCAGCTTCAGCACGCCAGACGGATCGCCTCGCAGCACGACGACGATTACGCCGAGCGTCGAGATCAGCACGCCGACCAGTTGCAACCTGTGCGCCCTGGTCCCGAAAATCACCCGGTCGGCCAGGACGACCATTGCCGGAACCGCGGCCTGCAACAGCAGCGCATTGGTGGCCGTCGTGTAGCGCAACCCCTGGTAAAGCAGCGCGTTGAACGCCGCGACGCCAAGCAGGCCGAGCAGGAGAATCGTGAGCCAGTGTCTGCGGATCAACTGCCAGTCGCGCAGGACGGCGGCGACGGCGAACGGCGTGACGAGAGCCAGCGCACCGGCCCAGCGGAACAAGGCCAGGGTGGCTGGCGGGATGTCGAGGCGCACTGCTCGCCCGACAATGGAATTTCCTGCCCAGAACAGCATGACCAGCACAAGCATGGCGAGCGCGCGGCTCTGATGGCGACGATCCGGCATCGGCGCCCTTTAGCCGTGCCTCCTGTCTTTGACGATAGGCAGTAGTGACAGCGCGTCGCGGAACGCCTAACCAGCGCGCCTCATGCCCGAATTGCCCGAAGTCGAGACCACCGTTCGCGGGCTGGCGCGCGTCCTCGAAGGCGAGCGGATTGCGCGCGTCGCGGTCAACCGGCCCGACCTCAGGCGTCCCTTTCCGCCCGATCTGGTTCAGGTGCTCACAGGAGCGCGGGTCACCGCACTGGGCCGCCGCGCGAAATACGGCCTCATCGATACCGACCGGGCCATGACCATGGTGTTCCACCTCGGGATGTCGGGCCGCTGGCGGATCGATCCCGACGAGGACGAGAAGCACGACCACCTCGTGATCGAAACGGAGTCCGGCAATCGACTGGCGCTCAACGACGCGCGGCGCTTCGGTTCGGTCGATCTGGTGGAGACAGCGCGCCTCGCTGCATGGCCGCAGTTTGCGGCAATGGGGCCGGAACCGCTGGGCGATGACTTTACGCCCGGCAGCCTCAAGGCCGCACTTGCCGGTCGTGTGGCGCCGATCAAGCAGATGCTGCTCGACCAGCGTGTAGTAGCCGGCCTCGGCAACATCTATGTCTGCGAGGCGCTGCACCGCTCCGGCATCAGGCCCGACAAGGCGGCAGGACGCATATCACGGCAGGCGCTCGGCCGGCTGGTGCCTGCCATAAAGCAGGTGCTTACCGAATCGATCGCGGCGGGCGGCTCGACCATTCGCGACTATGCGCAACCCTCGGGCGAGCTCGGCTATTTCGCCGCGAGCTGGGCTGTCTACGGACGCGAGGGAGACGGATGCGCCTGCGGCGGCGTGATCGAGCGGATCGCGCAGGGCGGACGCAGCACCTTCTGGTGCCGCAAGTGTCAGAAATAGGCGCGGCACCCAAAGGGCCGGATTGCTTGACCATTCCCGGCATGGCGGCTAAGGGGCGCGCTTCCTGCGGGCACGATTACGTTTCGTGGCTCGCAATTTTGCACGAGATTCAACCGTAAAGGGCCATGCCCGGCCCGCATGAAGGACAGACATGGCCAATACGCCGCAAGCCCGCAAACGCATTCGCCGCAATACCCGGCGCACCGAGATCAACATCAATCGCCTGAGCCGCATCCGCACCTTCATCAAGAAGGTCGAGGCTGCGATCGAAGGTGGCGACAAGGAGGCCGCCGCTTCGGCGCTCAAGGCCGCCCAGCCGGAAATGGCGCGCGGCATCGCCAAGGGCGTGCTTCACAAGAACACCGTTGCGCGCAAGCTTTCGCGGCTGACCAAGCGGGTCGCCGCACTCTGATTGCGAACAAGTGATTCGGCTTTTGCCGGATACAAACATAGAACGGGGCCGGGTAAAAATACCTGGCCCCTTTTTTTTCCCATCTGCCGCGTCGCAAAAGTGTCATCGAAAACCCTAGAGAATCCTGCGATTCGCGATGCTGCGCCGCAAAAGCGCCTGAAATTTCACGACAAAAAAAATTTCGCTTGGATTACTGCGGGGTCAAGACCCTGAATGCCCCTGTCGGGAAAAAAGGCCGTTTGACCCTGTGGGTCAGATCGCTAACACGACCTTCGTGACCGGTGCGGAGTCGGTCGCGGATCTGAATTGAATATATCACTGTGGTGCTCGGATCGGAACCACCTGTCCGGTCGGTAACGGCAGCGCTGTGCCCGTATCTTAATGGTCCCGATTTCGCTTTCTGGCGAGATCGGGAACGCGATTTCCTGCACCGGGGCGGGGCTGAAATCGCGATCGGGTCGCTGTTTGGGTAGGCACGTCTGGAACACGCGAACTGCTGGCATGCGGAGCCGGCCGGGGGGACAATGGAAGACGATTTCGATGCCGTGAACCTTGCGGCAGATTGGGCGGACATCAGCCTTGGACTGCGCAAGGCACTGGGGCAGCAATTGCACAGCCAATGGATCAAGCCGATTCAGCTGGGCACGGTATGTAAAGAGACGAACAGTCTCGACCTCTATCTTCCCAACGAGTTCAGCGCCAACTGGGTGCGCGAACGATTCGCCGACCGGCTTTCGCTCGCCTGGAAGATCGCAAGGCCCGATCTCGACAAGGTGCGCATCGAAGTGCTTCCCGGTCGTCGGCAGATTCCCGAACTGCGGCTGGGCAAGGGTGGGCAGCCCGGTCACGCCATGGGCGACCGCGCGACGGCGCCGGGCGAGGCGAATACCGTTGCCGTGGGCGGCGGCGAATTCGGCACCTTCGGACAAGCGACGATCATGCTCGATCCCTCGCTCACCTTCGATACCTTCGTAAAGGGCACGGCCAACACGCTCGCCTTCAATGCCGCCGAACGCGTCGCCGCGGTTGAGACGCCGCAGTTCTCGCCGCTCTATCTCAAGGCCGCGACCGGACAGGGCAAGACCCACCTGCTGCACGCCATCGGCCATGCCTATCTCGCCAATCACCCGCGCGGACGCATTTTCTACTGTTCTGCCGAACGGTTCATGATCGAATTCGTCCAGGCGCTGCGCCAGCACCAGATGATCGAGTTCAAGGCGCGGCTGCGCGGCTTCGACCTGCTGATGGTGGACGACATTCAGTTCATCATCGGCAAGGCCAGCGCGCAGGAAGAACTGCTTTACACCATCGATGCACTGCTCACCGAGGGCAAGCGCCTGGTATTCGCCGCCGACCGCGCGCCGCAGGCGCTCGACGGGGTGGATCAGCGCCTGTTGTCGCGCCTGTCGATGGGCTTGGTCGCCGACATCCAGCCCGCCGACATCGAGCTGCGCCGCGCGATCCTCGACTACCGGCTCCAGCATTTCTCGCCGACCAACGTCCCGGCCGATGTCATCGAATTCCTCGCCCGCACCATCAACCGCAACGTGCGCGAGCTGGTCGGCGGCTTCAACAAGGTCATCGCCTATGCGCAGATGACCGGCCAGACCGTGTCGCTCGAACTGGCCGAGGAACAGCTTACCGACATTCTCGCGGTCAACCGCAAGCGCATCACCATTGACGAGATCCAGCGCACCGTGTGCCAGTTCTACTCGGTCGACCGCACCGAGATGAGCTCGAAACGCCGCGCCCGTGCGGTGGTGCGCCCCCGACAGGTGGCGATGTATCTCTCCAAGGTGCTGACTCCGCGCTCTTATCCCGAAATCGGACGCAAGTTCGGCGGGCGCGACCACTCGACCGTGATCCACGCGGTTCGGCTGATCGAGGAACTGCGCACGCGCGATGCCGACATGGACGGCGACGTGCGCAGCCTGTTGAGGCAACTGGAAAGCTGATCGGGTGGGGGCTATGGGCAGCCTATGGCCCTACCCCCTGACCGCCTCGAACGCTTCGCCCGCCACATCGTCCTGCCAGAGCTGGGTGGCGCTGGACAGGTCGCCTTGAGCGAGGCGCATGTGGTTGTGATCGGCTGCGGCGGAATCGGCAGCCCGGCAATCCAGTATCTCGCCGCCGCCGGGGTCGGGAGCCTGACCCTGGTCGACGACGATGTGGTCGAGGCGAGCAACCTGCAACGCCAGACCATCTTCAGTTCCGGCGACCTCGGCAAGCCCAAGGCGGAAGTGGCTGCCGAATGGGTCGGTCGGTTCGACGCCGCCCTTCGAGCCGAGGCGGTCGCCCTGCGCATCGGCCGGGACAACGCGGGGGAGCTTGTCTCGGCTGGCGACCTCGTAATCGACGGGTGTGACAACTTCGCGACTCGCCTTGCCGTGTCAGATGCCTGCGTGGCCGCCGGCGTGCCGCTCACCAGCGCCGCCATCGGCCGCTTCCAGGGCCAGATCGCGAACTTCGCCGGACACCGGCCCGATCAGGCCTGCTACCGCTGTTTCGTCGGCGATGCACTCGATGGAGAGGACTGCGACACCTGCGCGGCGGACGGCGTGCTTGGCGCCATGGCGGGCACGGTGGGCTGTTTCGCGGCCATGCACGCGGTGCGCGTTCTGGTCGAGGGCAAGGCCGCGCTGGGCGATCCGCAATGGGGCAAGCTGCACCTGTTCGATGGCCTCGTCCCCTCGCTGCGCACGCTGAGCATCGCCAAGGATCCGCATTGCAGCGGATGTGGAGACTGAGGCCAGCCTGCTTGCCGATCCTGCACCTTCGGGCTTAGCTGGGACCATGAAACTTGCCGGCACCTACGATTGCTCCTTGCAGACGCCCCTGGGAGTGAAAACCGGCTCGCTCGTGGTCAATCCATCGGCGGACGGCGAGTCGTTTACCGGGACGCTTTCCAACGAGATGATGGGAACGGTCGAAATCGCCCATGGCACCATCGACGGCGACATGCTGATTTGCAGCCTCGATGTCACCCAGCCGATGCGCATGACTGTCACCTGCGAAGTCATCGTCGATGGCGACATGCTCAGCGGCTTCGTCAAGGCAGGCATGTTCGGCGAAATGCCGCTGACCGGCAGGCGCGTAAGCTGACGCCGGGCGATCAGACCCGCAGCATTTCGTCCACCCATCGGGGCACAAGCTCGCTTGCCGGACCCAGCCGCGTTTCATCGAACCAGCGCGATCCGTCGGACGGATCGAGGTTCAGCTCCAGCGTCCTGATCCCCTGATCGCGTGCATCGCGCACGAAGCCCGCGGCGGGATAGACCGCGCCCGACGTGCCAATCGAGACGAACAGGTCCGCCGCGCGCAATGCCGGGTAGATCGCATCGAGATGGTAGGGCATTTCGCCGAACAGCACGACATCTGGCCGCAGGCTCGGCGAACCGCAGACCGGGCACGGCGGCTTGTCGGCGAAAGTGCCGCTCCATTCTGGCCGCGCATTGCAAGCCGTGCACCAGGCGGTGCGGTGCTGCCCATGCATGTGCAGCACACGCGATGCTCCGCCCTTCTCGTGCAGGTTGTCGACATTCTGGGTGACGATCAGGAAATTGCCCTGCCATTCGACATCAAGCCTGCCCAGTGCCACATGCGCCGGGTTCGGCTCCTTCTCGCCGACTGTGCCGCGCCGCATGTCGTAAAAGGCGAGCAGCTTGTCGGGATCGCGCGCGAAGGCCTCGGCGCTTGCGACCTCGGCGGGATCGTATTTCTCCCAAAGGCCGCCCGCGGTGCGGAAGGTGTCGATGCCGCTTTCGGCGCTGATGCCCGCGCCGGTTAGGATCACGATGTTGCGCACGTCTTTCATCCCCGCCATGAAGCACAGGCACGAAGGGGACATCAATGGCGCGGATCGGAATTATCGGCAGCGAAGGACGCATGGGCGTGGCAATCGCCGCGATCCTTGGCGAGGCCGGACAGGAGCTTGCGGGCGGCATCGATCAGGGCGGCGATCCGGTGGCGCTGGCCGCCAGGTCGGACGTGCTGGTCGATTTCTCCTCGCCGCACGCGCTTGAGGCCAGTCTCGACGCTGCGATTGCGGCCAAGGTGCCCATGGTCATCGGCACCACGGGGCTCGAGGAGCGGCATCACTGGCTGATCGACAGCGCGGCCGAATCGATTCCCGTGCTCCAGACCGGCAATACCTCGCTCGGCGTGACCCTGCTCGCCCATCTGGTGCGGCAGGCCGCCCAGAGCCTTGGCGAGGACTGGGACATCGAGGTTGTCGAGACGCATCACCGCATGAAGGTCGATGCGCCTTCGGGCACGGCACTGCTGCTCGGCGAAGCCGCAGCGGCTGGGCGCGGCATTGCTCTGGAAGGCAATAGCGAGAGGGGCCGCGACGGCATCACCGGCGCACGCGCACGCGGCGCGATCGGTTTCGCTTCGCTGAGGGGTGGCACGGTGGCGGGAGAGCATTCGGTGCTGTTCCTGTCCGACAACGAGCGAGTGACCTTGTCGCACAGTGCCGAGAACCGAACGATCTTCGCCAAGGGCGCGCTGCGCGCCGCGCTATGGCTGATAGACCAGGAGCCGGGGCGTTACGGAATGGCGGAAGTTCTGGGGCTTTGAAAAAAGACCAGATCTTCGAATTGTTCCGCCGCCTCGCCGAGGCCAATCCCGCGCCGGAGACGGAGCTGGCCTATGGCAATGTCTATCAGTTGCTCGTTGCCGTGGTGCTTTCGGCGCAGGCGACCGATGTCGGGGTCAACAAGGCGACAAGGGCGCTGTTCGAACAGGTCATGACGCCGCAGCAGATGATCGATCTGGGCGAGGACGGGCTGAAACAGCACATCAAGTCGATCGGCCTGTTCAATTCCAAGGCGAAGAACGTCATCGCGCTTAGCGAGATCCTTGTCCGCGATTTCGGTGGCGAGGTGCCTGCCGACCGCGACATTCTCACCACCCTGCCCGGCGTCGGCCGCAAGACCGCCAATGTCGTGATGAACTGCGCCTTCGGGGCCGAGACATTCGCGGTCGATACGCACATCTTTCGAGTCGGCAACCGCACCGGCCTCGCCAAGGGGAAAACGCCGCTCGCGGTCGAAAAGGGGCTGGAGAAGAAAGTGCCGCAGCCCTTTCGGCAGGGCGCGCATCACTGGCTGATCCTGCACGGTCGCTATGTCTGCAAGGCCCGCACGCCCGAATGCTGGCGCTGCCCGGTCGTCGACCTGTGCGGCTTCAAAAAGAAAGTGCTGGAGCCCAAGGGGAGGAAATGACGCCCCTCCTGTTTACGGGAGGGGCAGCGAGACTTGGCAGTCCTGAGCTAGTCGAAGGGCTGCCTAGTCGCAGCGGGGTGGGCTGATGGTTGCCCGGCTTTGCAGTTCTTCAAGACCCCCACCCCTCGATCCCCTCCCCCAAGGGGGAGGAGAGGGTTTTGTCAGGTCCCCTCAATCACAATCACCGGATCCTTGCTGCTCAGCGCCGAAATCACCTGCGCGCATACGAGATCGCCGATCACGTTGAGCGTCGTGCGGCACATATCGAGGAAGCGGTCGACGCCAAGGATCAGCCCGATGCCTTCGGGTGGCACGCCCACGCCCGCAAGGATCAGCGCGATCACCGGCAGCGAGCCGCCGGGAACGCCTGCCGTGCCGATGCCGGCAAGGATGCAGATCAGCATGACGAAAGCCTGATCGGCGATGGTCAGGTCCACGCCGAAGAACTGCGCGAGGAACAGCACGGTGACGCCTTCGAACATGGCCGTGCCGTTCTGGTTGGCGGTCGCACCGATGGTGAGCACGAAGCGCGCGATCTTGCCGGGCAGCTTCAATTGCTCGTCGGCGACGCGCAGCGCCGTGGGCAGGGTCGCGTTCGAGCTGGCGGTCGAAAACGCCATGACACTGGCCTCCCGCGTCTCGCGGAAGAAGGCCACGGGGTTCTTGTTCGCCAGCAGCTTGAGGAGCAGCGGGAACACGCCGAACATCTGGATGGCAAGCGCCAGCAGGACCACGCCGACAAAGGCGGAGAGCTTGACCAGCAAGTCCCATCCGAACTGGGCCGACAGGTTGAACATGAAGCAAAAGATCGCAATCGGAGCGAGCTGGATGACCATGCCGATCAGCCGCATGGCAACCTCGAAGACGCCTTCGATCGCGTCCTTGAGCGTTTCGGTGCGCGGGGTCTGGACCAGCAGCAGGCCGATGCCGAAGAACAGCGCGAAGAACATCACCGCAAGGATGTCGTTGTTGCTCATCGCCGCGATCACGTTGTTGGGCACGATGGCGATCAGCTGGCCGATGCCCGCCTCGCTTTTGGACGAGGCTTCGACGATGCCGGCCGCGCCCTCCCCGCCTTGTGCCAGCAATTCGCGCGCCGCCACCGGATCGACGCCGTCTCCCGGACGCAGCACGTTCACCGCGGTTATCGAGATGGCAACGGCAATGCCCGACACGATCACCGTATAGACCAGCGTGCGCAGCCCGACGTTTCGCAGCTCGCGCACCTCGCCCATCTCGGCAATGCCGACGACAAGCGCGGAAAACAGCAGCGGAATCACCAGCATGAACAGCAGACGCAGGAAGATCTGGCCGATGGGTCCGGTGACATAGGTGACCAGCGTCTCGATCCAGGCCGCGCCGGGCGCCAGCGAATAGGCGGCAAGTCCGGCAATCGTCCCCAGCACGAAGCCGATCAGGATGCGCCATTGCAGCTTGCCATGGCCGATGGGCGCAGCCTCTGCCGCCATTTCCGCTGCATCGTTCATGCTGATCGTCCCCTCATGCCTGAAGGGGCAAGGCTAGCTGGCCAGCGCCGCCACGGCAATGCGCCGGTAAATCCGCGCCAGCACTTCGAGGTCGACAAGGTCAACCGCCTCGTCGGTCTTGTGCATGGTCGCGTTCCTGAGGCCCAGCTCGACCACCGGGCAGAAGTCCTTGAGGAACCGCGCGTCGGACGTGCCGCCGCTGGTCGACAGTTCGGGCACGGTCCCCGTCTCGGCCTCGACCGCGTCGCACACCATTTTCGAGAACGCACCAGGTTCGGTCAGGAAGGCTTCGCCCGATAACTGGTGCCGCGCGATGCGTCCGCCATGCCGCGCGGCGATCTCGCCCACGCGCTCTATCATTTCCGCGCCGGTATGCAGCGCGTTGAAGCGGATCGATATGCGCGCTCTGGCCAGGGCAGGAATGACATTGGCGGCCGGATTGTCGACCTCGACCTGCGTGATCTGGAGATTGGAAGGCTGGAACCAGTCGGTGCCCTCGTCGAGGACCAGTGCATCGAGCTCTGCCAGCATTGCCACGAGTTTCGGCACCGGATTGTCGGCCAGATGCGGATAGGCAACGTGGCCCTGCGTGCCCGCCACTTCCAGCCAGATGTAGAGCGATCCGCGCCGCCCGATCTTCACCGTATCGCCGAGCCTAGCGACCGAGGTCGGCTCGCCGACAAGGCACAGGTCGGGAATGGCCTGGATGTTGCGCATGCCCTCCATCATCACCTTGGTGCCGTAAGTCGCCGGGCCTTCCTCGTCGCCGGTAATGGCGAAACTGATCGTGCCTGCCTCACGGGGAATATCGCGCACTGCCGCGACCATGGCCGCGATCGAGCCCTTCATGTCGACCGCGCCGCGCCCGTAGAGCAACTCTCCCCGGCGCTCAGGAGCAAACGGCCCGATCTGCCAACCGTCTCCCGGAGGCACCACGTCGAGGTGGCCTGCAAAGGCGAAATGGCGGCTTCCCTCCGGCCCGCGGCGGATGGCGATCAGGTTCTCGACCGGCCCGTCGGGAGGTTCTCCACTCACCGAACGATAAATCTCGAAATCCAGCGGAACGAGCATGCGGGCAAGGCAATCGAACACCATGCCGGTCGCGGGCGTGACGCTCGGGCAGGCGATCAGCGCCTCGGCAAGATCGGCGACATCGGTGGCGGTCTGGCTGGGATCGGACATGGCTGGCGACAGGCATATGGTGTATTGCCGCGCCGCACAATCCGGGAGCACCATTATGCCCAAACTCGAACTCGATTCCATCGAACAGGTCAGTGCGACCGGCTATCCGGATCCCTTCGCCGGGGCCGTCGCCGGACGCTGGTATCGCAGGCTGGCGCCGCCCGGCGGGCTCACCGCAATGGGCGCCAGCCATGTCGTGCTGAAACCCGGCGCATGGTCCTCGCAGCGGCACTGGCACAAAGGCGAGGACGAACTGCTGGTGATGCTTTCGGGCGAGGCCGTGCTGGTCGAGAACGATGGGCGCACGGTGCTGCGCGCGGGTGACGTGTGCGCCTGGCCTGCCGATGTTGAAAACGGCCACCACCTCATCAACGAGAGCCAGGCGGACTGCGTGTTCGTCGCGATCAGTGCGGGAACGGACGGGGGAGGAGACTATCCCGACATCGACATGTGCTGGACCGCCGATGGAACCTACCGGCACAAGGACGGCACGGAATACGAGAGCGAGCGGCTGAAATAGCGCTGGAGCCTCAGCCCGCCAGCGGTTGCTCGTATTGCTCGATCACCCAGTCCTCGCTTTCGGCTTCGGCGATCCATTCGGCCATCCAGTCATGCTCCCACACCGCCTGCATATAGGCGCCGGCAAAGCCGGGCACCGGTATCCCGTAAGTCAGAAACCGGCTGACCACGGGGGCATAGAAAATGTCGGCGGCACAGAAGGCATCGAACAGGAACGGTCCGCCC